>DATELY010000084.1:0-18587 GCA_035276085.1 Steroidobacteraceae bacterium
TTGACAACAAGAATATAGTGTTGGTATATTCTCCAACATGCCGGCGAGCCTTTTATTCCGCAGACGCGTAGTGCTGGCTCCGGGCGAGTTCGCCGAGTTGGTGCTGTGGCGCGTCCCAAAACCAGTGAAGGGCAGTGCTCACGGCTACAAATACCGGCTTGCGTTCGTGGCCGATGGCCAGTGTGTCGTGCGTTACGACAACGAGCCTGGGAAGGGCGACCATCGACACTTCGGCGAGCAAGAGCGGTCGTATGCGTTCGTCGATGTGGATAAGTTGCTCGCGGATTTCGAGCGTGACGTGCAGAGGTGGCGCAATGAAAACAGTCGTGCTTGATGTTCAACCCCTGAAGGCTTCGTTGCGGGAGTTCGCGCAGGTCTGGAAGAGCGGCAAGAAGGAGTCGGCCGCCCGCATCAGCTTCGAGTCCGCGGAACTTCTGTGGGAAGTGCTCACCGCAAAGCGGTGGGAGATTCTGAAGGCGATGGCCGGCCAGGGTTCCTTGAGCATTCGCGAGATTGCCCGGCGCGTGGAACGCGACGTGAAGGCCGTGCATGCTGATGTGCATGCGCTGCTCGATGCCGGCGTGCTGGAGCGTTCGGAGGAAGGTGTCCTGTTCCCCTACGACACGATCCACGTGGATTTCACGCTGCACGCCGTAGCCTAGACAGTGCCGGAGCATCACAGTGATGCTCCTTTCGCCTTGAGTGCTTCAAGGTGCGCGGTCCACTGCTCGAGCGCCTCGCGCTTCTCGTCTAGATAGTCGTGGACGTCGTACGTGCCCGGAATCTTCTCCTGCGCGTGATTGAGCACGCGCTCGGCAATGTGTGGCGCAACCTTCAATCGAGCCAATCCCGTGCGGCAGGTGCGGCGCAGGTCGTGAAGCGTGAATGCCTCCACGCCGAGCTTCTTCATGCGCTTCTGGCAGCGTGCGACGCCGCGGGCGAGCAGCTTCGGATTGATCGGCGCTTTCCCGGTATCGTCAGGCAATACGAACGCCGAGTGCTTGGCCAGCGCCTTCAGTGCCTCAAACTCTTGTACCGCCCAGTCGGTGAGCGGCACAACGTGCCCTTTGCCGGCCTTGGCGTCCTCGTTTGGTATCGTCCATGTCTTGGCCTTGAGGTCGACGTTCTTCCAGCGAGCAAGCGCGAGCTCACCTCGACGCTGCCCAGTGAGCATGTGCGCTGCACTGCGGTGTAGCAAGGTGATCTCGTTCGAACGCTTGAATCTTCGGGTTCCATCAGCGAGTTCGCTCGCCTGATCCGCCGACACCAAAACATTGCACCGGGTGTAAACTCAGTCGGGTAAGCCCCGTCGATTCGAGTCCCAAGATCTGCCATCGAGGCAGTTGGCATCGAATTGGCGAAACCCGATGAGGACGCCTTGTGACTGGACCGCATCACGAAAAAACCATGCATCCCCTGGCGGAACCTGAGTTGGCCCGCTTTCTGCGCGTCGTGCGCCAGGAGTTGGCGACGGTGATCGCGCCGGAGCTGACGAACACGCGCAGCCGCAACGTGCTCGATATGACCGCCCTGTTGCTTGATCACCTGATCGTGCGCGAAGAGCGACTGGCCAAGTTGCTGCAGCCGCATCTGCAAGTACAGCGGGAAACGCTGAGTGTCTTGCAGCGCGCACTGTCGCGTGCGGGTAGCGAGCCAGCAAAGTCACTCGGTGCGTCTACGCAAGCAGACAGCGCTCATGAGGGGGAGCGCGCGCACTGCAGGGTTGCGGAGCAACTGGAACGAGACATCGCAGCGGTGCTACCCCTGCTCGGAAAATTCGCAGAGGCCGAACGTCGCGAGGTGTGGCAGGCAATCAAGAAAGCGGTTTTGTCGGAGAGCGAGCTGCACACCGCGATCGAGCATGAGGAACAAGCGATCGCTGCAATGGACTCGAAGCCTCAGCAGGCCGCGACCGAAGTGACTACCGAGCGACTGCAAGCCTATCTGCGCAAGCGTGTTGGCGCCGGGGACGTGGAAGTCGTCGAGATCGCGGCAGAGTTGGGCGGCTATTCGAAGGACACGTTCATCGTGAAGCTGCGTGGGCCGGGACGCCCGGCCGACGACATCGTCATCAGGCGCGATCTGCCGCAGGGTCCACTGGAGGAATCGGTCACGATCGAGTTCGCCGTGCTGAAGGCGATGCACGACGCCGGCGTTCTGGTGGCCGAACCCCTTTGGGTCGAGACGGATGCTGCCGCATTGGGCCAACCCTTCATGGTGGTCAAGAAGGTTCCTGGCAAGCAACCCGTGAACGTGAAGCTGGAAGTTGCGGGCGAAGGCGGTGCGGAGTGCGTGCGTCAGCTCGCGCAAGTGCTCGCGAAGATCCATTCGGTGGATCCGCGGCTCGCGGGCGTGTCGGACGCCGAGGCCGCCGAATCCACGTCTCGCCACATCCTGAAAATGCTCGACCGCTACGAGGGGCAGTGGCATCGGCGCCGCATGGGACCCAGTCCGGTGATCGCAGCGGCATTCGCGTGGATGCGTAACAACATCCCGCCGAATCTGCCGCCGGCCCGGATCATTCACGGCGACCCGACCGTGCGCAACATGCTGTTCGATCGGGGCCAGGCGACGGCTCTGCTCGACTGGGAAACCTGGCATCTCGGCGATCCTGCGGAGGACCTCGCCTACAGCCGCATCGACGTGGATCGCTTCATGCCATGGGAAGACTATCTCGCCGAGTATCGCCGCAACGGCGGTGCGGAGATCGAGCCTCAGCGTCTGCGTTACTGGGAAATGTGGGTCTATCTGCGCGGCGCGGTGACGAGCATCTCCATGATGGATCGTCTGCTGGTCGATCCGCCGCCTGACATTCGGCCGGCGTTTGGCGGCCCGCACTTCACGCGCATGTGTGTTCGCAAAGTCGCCGACATCATGCAAACCCTGTGAGATCCGCAGTCACGGGTGCGTGCGGGTGTGAGGTGACGCATGTCTGACGACGAGAGCGGATGTGCCCATCGCGGCAACGAGGTGCCTCAATGACTCAAGCAACTTTCGATGTGGACGCATTCCTTGCCGAACCACATGGTGCACGTCTCGCGACGAACGGACCGACTGTACGCCCGGTTTGGTATCAGTGGGAGGAAGGCTGTTTCTGGGTCATCAACGGTCCGTGGGCCAGGCTGTTTACCCGGGTACAAAAGGACCCGCGCGTCGCCTTGATTGTCGATACAACAGAGTACGACACGGGCAGGGTCTACCAAGTCATGGCTCATGGGGACGCCGAAATCACACCTTACGATATCCCCCGCGCCCGCCGGATGCTGCATCGTTATCTGGGTCCGGATGAGAGCTCGTGGTCCACGGCGCCAGACAACTATCCTGGATATCTGCAGGATCCAGGACCTCCCGGCGCAGTGTGGTTGAAGATCGAACCGAAGAAGTTCCTGACCTTCAATTTCAGTTACGAGAACAGCCCTTACGCGGCGACGAAGTGGAAGGCACACTCCTGACCTAGGCGGTTGCGCTGCGCTCGACCATGGCACGGCCTTCATCGAGCGTGCGGTGATCGTTGCCGCCTGCCTGAGTAGGAATGCTCAACGGGGATGCATAGATTCCAACGAACGGCGTTCGGGCGTCACTTAGATAATTTTGCCCATAGTGGCCCAACCCCCATCTGCTTATTCTGAGCCCACGAAACAATTGATGCGATTCCGGATGGAGGCGCGACGAAGAGCCGCTTCCACGCAATCGCCAGTGAATGGGGGGCTGAAATGACATCTCGGCAGCGCGATCGAAGGCGTTACTTTCTTTGTTCGGCAGCATCGGCCTGTGTGGTCACGTTTGCTGCTCTTACACCGGTCAGGGCCGCCGAAGACCAGGGCGAGGCCGGTACATCCGGCTCACGATCCAATCCAGCGCGCGAACAGCCGGCCGCTCTCGAAGAGATCATGGTGACCGCGACCCGAGCCAAAGAGAGCATTCAGAAGATTGGCATCGCGGTGAGTGCATTTACCGGCGCAGCGCTCGAGTCCAAGGGCATTTCCGACACGGGTGACCTGGGACAGATCACACCGGGTCTGATCGTGGCAAAGGCGGGCGGCTCTGAACTGACAGGCCTGGTCTCGATTCGCGGTGTTTCTCAGAACGACTTTACGGCGCATCTCGAATCGCCGAACGCGCTATACATCGACGATTACTACCAGCCGTCCGCTGCCAACGGCGTCCAGCAGTTCTACGACGTCGAGCGCATCGAAGTGCTCAAGGGTCCGCAGGGCACGCTCTTCGGCCGCAACGCAACCGGCGGTCTCCTGAACGTCTTCACGCGTGAGCCCGAGAATCATTTCGAGGGATATGTCACAGGTACGTTGGCCGACTATGACGAGATGGGGCTCAAGGGTGCCGTCAGTATTCCCGTGAGCGATCGCGTGCTGACGCGCTGGGCCTTCCTGCGCACGAAGCATGACGGCTACTACAAGAATGTTCTGCCGAATGGCCGCGACCTGAACGGCGGTGACGTCACCGCGATGCGGGGCAAGGTGAACATCGCCGCAACGGACGATCTGCAGATCAATCTGGTCGGGGACTACTACTATTCCAACTACAAAGGGACCGGCGGCATGTTCGCCGTGCCTGCGGCAGTCGATCCCGAAACGGGTCTTGGCTACAACCTGCCTCGAGACACGCCGCGGCCATTCTCCGGGCTCCCCGCAGGCAAACCCTTCGAGACCGCTGCAAACTTTGCCGGCGGCTATTACCGCAAGACATGGAGTGTGGGCGCCAAGGTCGAGTATGCGCTCGACGACATATTGATCACGTCCTTGTCGAATTACTCAGAGGTGGTCTCCCGATACGATGAGGACAACGACCAAACACCAGCGGACATTGGCACGTTCTCTCAGTATCCGAAGAACGAGAATTTTTCCCAGGAGCTTCGCATCCACAAAGACGACGGGAGTTTCCGCTGGAGCACGGGCATCTACTATCTCGATGTCCGCGGCAAGTACCACAACGGCTTCGATTTCATCGTGGCCGATGCCGATCTCGCGGTGGACTATGACATCGACGGTCAATCGTACTCACTGTTTGGCCAGGCATCGCAGGATCTCGGCGAGAAGTTCACGCTGACAGCCGGCGCGCGCGTCGTCCACGATAAGAAAGATTATCTGCAGGTCTGGAGTTGCAGCGCGGCGAATCCGGCGACGAGTGCCTGCGCGGCGTTCGGTGGACCCGGCACGATTGGCAGTCTTTCACCGCTCACGAACAAACATGATGAGACCGGCTGGACCGGCCGGTTGCAGCTGGACTACAAGCCCACTGACGACGTTCTGCTCTATGCCAGCGTCAATCGTGGCTACAAGAGCTTCAACTACAATGCCAATTTCGCCGGCAACGTCCCGGTGGATGCGCTGGTGCTCAAACCGGAAGTCCTGCTGGCCAAGGAGATCGGCGCAAAGACGCAGTTCCTCGACGGCATGATGCGTCTCAACGCAGCCGCATTCCATTACGACTACTCCGACTTTCATGCTTTCGATCAGCGCGGCCTCAACTTCACGCTGTTCAATGCGGACGCGGAAATTTATGGCGCCGAGGCGGAGCTGACGTTCAGTCCAGGCGGTGGCTTTACGGGAAATATCGCGGGTACCTATCTCCACGCCCGCGCGTTCGACGTTCCGATCGCGAATCGCCTGCTCACGCGTCACATCACCCAGTCGCCGCGTTATACGTTCATGGGGTCGATCCAGAAGACCTTCGAACTTGCGCCTGGAACACTGACCGCACAAGTCGATGGCGTCTACTACGACAAGCAGTATGCGCAGATCAGTAATGCGCCGAATACGCAGATATCGGCGTACGGCACCGCGAATGCACGCTTGTCGTTCCGGCCGCGCACGGCGGATGTCGATGTTGCCGTATTCGCTCGAAACGTGTTCGATTCGCACCATCCGAACTACGCCTTCGACCTCGCGATCGCCGGCTATACCGAGCTGGATCTCACCAACCCGCGCATCCTCGGCGTCGAAGTCACGCTTGGCTTCTGAGCGCGCCGCCGCGGCATCTGTTCCAACGGATAGAGAGAAATCCGATGCAGCTAGCACGTGAAACGATCACGCAAGCGTATGTGAGCATGAAAACCATTCGTGCGTTCGAGGAACGCGCGAAGCTCGAGTTCGAAGCCGGCAACATCCCGGGTTTCGTGCACCTCTATGTCGGTCAGGAGGCTGTGGCGGTTGGCGTCTGCATGAATCTGCGGAAGTCCGACGTCGTCGGCTCGACACATCGCGGCCATGGGCATTGCATCGCCAAGGGGTGCGACGTCAAGGGAATGATGCAGGAGATTTTCGGCAAACGCGGCGGACTGTGCGGCGGCAAGGGCGGCTCGATGCACATTGCCGACTTCGATACCGGCATGCTGGGCGCGAACGGGATCGTCGGCGGCAATGCGCCGATGGTCGTCGGCGCTGCGCTGACGGCCAAAACGCTGCAGACGGGAGGCGTAGCCGTCTCCTTCAGCGGCGACGGCGCATCCAATCAGGGCACCACGTTCGAGGCGATGAACCTGGCCGTGGTTTTGAAGCTGCCCGTGATCTTCGTCACTGAGAACAACGGCTATGGCGAGTTCACGGGTGCTGACTATGCCGTGGGCTGCAAGAACATCTCCGCGCGTTCGGCTTCCTTCGGCATGCCGAGCTTGAAGGTGGAAGACGGGTACGACTTCTTCGCCGTTTACTCGGTCATGAAGGAAGCGGTGGAACGCGCCCGCGCCGGCGAGGGGCCCGTGGCAGTGGAAGTGATGTGCCGCAGGTTGCATGGCCATTTTCTGGGCGATCCACAGACGTACCGCAGCTCGGCGGAGGTGCAAACGATCGCAGCCAACAATCCGATCGAGCGACTCCGGCGGAGCGTGGTCGAGGCGGGTGTGCTGCCTGACGCCGATTTCGATCGACTCGATTCTCAAATCGAAAAGCTGATTGACGCGGCCGTCAGTGAAGCAAAGGCAGCGGAGTTCCCCGGCGCTGCCGATCTCAACACCGACGTCTACGTTTCTTACTAAGCAACCTCTCATGGCCAAGAAATCCTATCGTCAGGCAATCAACGAAGCCCTGCGTCTCGAGATGCAGCGCGATCATCGTGTGATCGTATGCGGCGAAGACGTCTCGGGCGGACAGGCGGGCTCGGCTGGTCTCACGGACTGCGCCGGAGGCGTGTTCGGTGTGACCAAGGGACTGATCACCCAATTCGGTGTCGAGCGGGTGATCGATACCCCGATCACTGAAAGCGCCTTCATCGGCATGGCGGTCGGCGCAGCCAACACCGGCCTGCGCCCGGTCGTCGAGCTGATGTTCGTCGATTTCATGGGCGTGTGTTTCGACCAGATCTTCA
Source organism: Steroidobacteraceae bacterium (assembly GCA_035276085.1). Taxonomy (GTDB): domain Bacteria; phylum Pseudomonadota; class Gammaproteobacteria; order Steroidobacterales; family Steroidobacteraceae; genus DATELY01. The sequence goes on from DATELY010000084.1 coordinate 7,324, forward strand.
ATCAAGCCGCGAAGCTCCGGTACATGTTCGGAGGCAAGGCAAAAACTCCGCTCGTGATTCGAGCGATGGCGGGCGCCGGTGTGAGTGCCGCCGCGCAGCACTCGCAAATGCTGGATTGCCTGTTCACGCATATCCCCGGTCTGAAAGTGGTCATGCCGAGCGGTCCATACGATGCCAAAGGGCTGCTCATTCAGGCGATCCGCGATGACGATCCGGTGATCTTTCTCGAACACAAGATGCTCTATGACGTGGAGGAAGAAGTTCCCGACGGGGCTTACAGCATTCCATTTGGCGAGGCCAACTACCTGGCTGAGGGCAAGGACGTCACTCTCGTTGCAACCTCTCGCATGGCGCGACTATCGTTGAGCGTGGCGCAGAAACTCGCGCGCGACCGCATTTCCGTGGAGGTTGTGGATCCGCGCACCGCTTCCCCGCTCGACAGCGAAACCATTCTCGAATCCTTCGAGAAGACGGGGAGGTTGGTCATCGTCGATGAATCCCCGCCCAGGTGCAGCCTCGCGACCGATATTGCCGCGCTGATTGCCAGCAAGGGCTTTCGGGCTCAGAAAGCACCGGTGCAGATGGTCACGGCGGCTCACACGCCCGTTCCATTCTCTCCCACGCTCGAGAAGCTCTATCTGCCGGATGAAGGCCGCATCGAACACGCTGTCAGAGCGGTACTCAATTGAGGCGAGAGCCGATAGCCGATAGCCGCGTGCTGATGAGCACACATTGAAGGTCGAGAGTATGTCGACGTCCATTCATGCGATCACGATGCCCAAGTGGGGATTGAGCATGGAGGAAGGCAAAATCCTCCGCTGGTGCAAGTCCGTCGGCGATGTCATTGCCGCGGGTGACGAGGTGGTCGACATCGAAACATCGAAGATCGCCAACACGCTCGAAGCACCTCAATCCGGACGGCTGCGACGGATCGTCGGCGAGATCGACCAAGTGTATCCCTGCGGTGCCTTGATTGGCGTACTCGCCGACGATCCTGTCGCGGAGAGCGAGATCGACGCTTTCGTACAAGTACACGCAGCGAGCGCGAGAGCACAGGGAGGTGATGCACAGGTCAACGCTCCCAGGTTCGTGACGATCAAGGCAAAGCGGGTCCGCTATTTCGAGGCAGGTGCGGGTCCAACGCCCACGCTGTTCATCCACGGCTTTGGCGGCGACCTGGACAACTGGCAGTTCGTTCAACCGGCGATTGCGGCCCATCGTCGCGTCATTGCGCTCGACCTGCCGGGGCATGGGCAATCGGATAAAGATGTATCGGGTTTCGCGTGCCTCGCCGACGTCGCCGATTTCGTTGCGGAGTTTCTCATCGAGCTCGGTCATTCGAGCACAGAGGTGGTCGCGCACTCGATGGGTGGTGCCATCGCCCTCGCCATGGCGGCACGACATCCCACACTCGTGAAGCGATTGGTCCTGTTGGCCCCGGTGCTCGCGTCGAGCCAAGTGAACGCCGGATACGTCCACGGGTTCGTCAAAGCCGGAAGTCGACGCGAGCTCGAGCCCGTCGCCAAGCTGCTCTTCAACGACGCAACACTCGTTCAGCGCCAGATGCTCGAGGATCTGATGCGCTACAAGCGCATGGATGGCGCCCGGCAGGCACTGGAATTCTTTGCCGACGTGATTCTTTCGGCCAACACCAGAGATTACCTGGAAAGCTTGCCCTCTCGGGACCAGCCGACCGTCGTGCTGCGCGGAGATTGTGACCGGATCATTCAAGGTGATCTTGGCACGCTGACGCACGCCAAGGTCATCTCGCTGGCCAACGTCGGACACATGCCTCACATGGAACAGGTCGAAAGCGTCGTCGAGGCGATCCTGAATTGAGCAGTTCAGATTGGATCATTGACACGCTCTCTGACGGCCAGCTGGACAGTGGAGCGAACGCATGAACAGGCAACTCGGCGGGCGCTCGATCGTGGTGACCGGCGCGGCGCGGGGGATAGGCAGAGCGATTGCCGAAGGCATCGCTGCAGCGGGTGCGCTCGTGACCGTCGCAGATATCGACTTGGCCGCTGCCTCAGCCGTTGCGGAAAAAATTCGGGGCGCTGGCGGCTCGGCCACGGCAGTCCATGTCGATGTCTCTGAGCGCGCGACCGTCAGGGCAATGATCGACGCTGCTATTACTGGATTCGGCGCGCTACACGGCATCGTCAACAATGCCGGGATCGCTCAGACCACACCCTTCCTGGACATCACCGACGCCGACTGGCAGCGGATCATGCGGGTCAACAGCCTCGGGGTGATGATCTGCATGCAAGAGGCGGCCAGGCGCTTCATCGCGCAGGGCCATGGCGGCAAGATCGTGAACATGGCTTCCGTCGGCGGTAAGCAGGCTTACGAGCCGCTGGCCCTCTATTGTGCGAGCAAGTTCAGCGTCATTGCTTTCACGCAAGCCGGCGCACGGGCATTCGGCAAGCATCGGATCAACGTCAACGCGATCTGTCCTGGCGTCGTCGCGACGGACATGTGGCGTGTGATCGGCAAGGGCTACAAGGAAGCCGGTCTCGGCGACACGGAGGAGACCGCCTTCCAGGAGTTTTCCGCGGGGCTGCTTCTCGGGCGCGCTTCAGTCCCAGAAGACCTCGTGGGGATTTCGCTCTTCCTGCTCTCCGAACACGCGGACTACATGACGGGTCAGTCCGTCATCGTGGATGGCGGCATGGTGCTCGACTAGAAGTGGCGGGAAGTGTTCCCGCAATGAAGACATCCATGTTGGTTGATTGGGAAAATTCTCAGGTTGGAGAGTGAGCATGAGCAAACGCATCGCCGTCACGAGCGCCGCTACCTTGTCGAATAGCTTCGTGGGTAACACTGCGCAAGTGTGCGTCGTCACGAGCGACTACAACAAAACGATCAACGGCTTTCTCGAACTGGGAATCGGCCCTTGGGCGAGCTACACGTTCGGGCCGGGAACGGTGACTCACCAAACGTACATGGGCCGCACGGAAGCCCATAGCATGCGGCTCGCGTTGGCGACTTCGGGGAACATGTTGTGGGAAGTCATACAGCCGCTCGATGGGCCCAGCATCTACAAAGATTTCCTCGTAACCCATGGTGAAGGCGTCCATCACGTCGCGTTCGGATGCGAAGGGCTGCCGTTCGAGCGTCGGATCGAAGAATTCGAGAAGCGCGGCTGCCGCAAGACCCAATCCGGTCTTTGGGTCGGCTGCGTTCCCTATGCCTACTTCGAAACCGAAGGTCTGATCTCCACGACAGTCGAGATCTTCGATTTCCCGCCGGGTTTCCAGATGCCGGCACCCGAAGAATGGATCCCGGGACCACCGACCGCCTGATGAATCCGGGAGCTGTGTGACCCCCATCCTGTCCTTCCCCCGCTCCGCAAGGGAAGGGACGCTTGAGTTCATGTGATCGTGGCGCATCTCGTTCCCTCCCCTGCACAGCGGGGGAGGGCTAGGGTGGGGGCAAACACTTCGGGAGAACAGCTGGAATTGAGCCTTCTTTCCCTCCCGCTTCTCCCGCGGGATTCCCTGCCGGTCACGGGAGAGGTGCGTATACTCGGATCGAGCGTTCGGTCCATATCGCACAGAACTGTCAAAACTCGAGCTTTGGGGGTTCGAAAATGGCTGAGTCCATTCCGGGTATCTGGACGGGCGAGACCAAATACCAAAGTATGTTCCTGTGCTCCTCATTCGAAGACACAACCGAAAAGATACTGAAGCCCGTTTCCGAGCTGATGAAGACGCCAAGCGGCGTGATACTGCGCTTCAAGAAAAACATTCTGGGGCAGTATCCGATCGAAGCCGCAACTTATGTCCTGCCGCGCAAGACGATCAACTCATACACCGAGTTCTTCTTCAAAGAGGATCCGATCGCCGCCGCCGCATTCAAGGATATCGCGGCTTCTTCTACGCAGTCTTGCAACCGCATCGTTCCGCTCTTCAATCTCGTGGACCGCAGCGATTTCAAGCAGTCCGTCTATTACAACGAATTCCTGCGGGTCAACGATCTCGCCGATGTCTTGGCGATGTTCGTCGGCATCGAGGAACTTCCGGAGGAGGTGTTCTGCCTCGCAGTCCAGCGTTGGAAAGGGATGCCTGAGTTCAGCTCCGAAGATTTCGCTGCCTTTCAGCGTCTTCGTCCGCTCATGAGCCTGTGCCTGGCCAACATCGCGTTGCGTGAAACGGTGCAGATGATTCGATCCGCGGGTGGGGATATCGCCCGAGGCGGCAGCTTGGGTCTGACCGTATGGGATGAGCATCTGCGGCTGATTTACTCTGCCGGATCTGCGCTCTCGGATCTGCAACTGGACAGAGAAGAGCAAAGGGCCGAGTGGCTGAAGTGGCTCCACGAAGTCATCGCCGTAAACAATGCCGCTGGAATACTCTTCGACGGCCAGATCAATGGTATGCACATCCGCATCGAGCGGACAATTCTGCAGGGGCGCAGCCGCTATAGCGTGATCTCCAGCAGTACTGCGCAGAACAGGGCTCTGCGTCAGTGGGCCGAGCGCTGCAAATTGACGGCGCGCGAAGTCGAAGTCTGCACGTATGTGCTGTCTGGATTAACGAACGAGAGCATTTCCTATCAGATGAACATCTCGCAGAAGACAGTCCAGAACCACGTCATTTCCATATTCGCCAAATTCAGAGTCAACAGCAGGTCCCAACTCACCGCACGGATCATGGGTTGGGAACGATGGCGTCCACCCAGCCCGGACGAGTTGAACCACTGATCGTTGCTCGCACGTTCCGTCCGTGCGCGCCTTGGCGCACGAAGCTCCGCCATCGGTTGCCGTGAATGCAGCGGGGCTGGTCGTGCTGCTTAGATAATTCTGCCCATGGTCGCTGCAGCAGCCTCTTCCTATCCTGAACGCACGACATCGCCGACGTGAGTCCCGCCGCAGGCGATGCGACCAGCCGCTTCCGCGCAAGCCCCAGTTGATTCGGGGCAGAAATACCGTCGCGGCGCGATCGAACAACATGACCTTCTGGGTTCGGCAGCACCTATGGAAGCACGCAGGCCACGGCAATCGGAGCCCTCGTGGGCGAACGACCTGACGCGCATCAGCGTGGCGAACGCGAGCTTCCTGAAGGCGCCGCATCGGCTCCTCATCGATGGCGCTTGGGTTCCCGCCGTATCGGGCCGGACATTCGAGGTACGTGACCCCTCGAGCGATTCAGTCATTGCGCGGGTCGCGGCGGGGGAGAGCGCCGATGTCGATCTCGCTGTCGCGTCTGCGCGCAGGGCGTTCGAAGACTCCGAATGGTCGCGCATGAAACCCGTGGATCGCGAACGGCTGCTGCATCGTCTCGCCGACCTGATCGAGCGTGACGCGGACGAACTCGCCGAGCTCGAGGCGCTGGATAACGGCAAACCGGTGCTGATCGCGCGGCATGTGGACATCAAGCACGCGCTCGAAGTCTGGCGCTACATGGCTGGCTGGCCCACGAAGCTGGAGGGACAGACGCTACCCATTTCAGGCACCCTCGTGCCCGGTCACGAGTATGTCGCTTTCTCGCAGCGCGAACCCATTGGCGTGGTCGGAGCGATCGTTGCGTGGAATTTCCCGCTGCTGCTCGCGACCTGGAAAAGCGCTCCGGCGCTTGCTGCGGGATGCACGGTCGTTCTCAAGCCTGCGGAGCAGACCCCGCTCACCGCCCTGCGGCTGGGCGAGCTGGTTCGGGAAGCGGGTTTTCCCAAGGGCGTATTCAACATCGTCACGGGCATGGGTCCCACTGCCGGCGCCGCGCTTGCGCAACACCCCGGTGTCGACAAAATCACGTTCACGGGTTCCACCGAGGTGGGCCGGCTGATCGTGCGGGCCGCCGCCGACAACATGAAGAAAGTGACCGTCGAGCTGGGTGGCAAGTCGCCCACGATCGTGTTCGAGGATGCGGATCTCGATCAGGCCATTCCGGGCGCGGCCAGTGCCATCTTCTTCAATCAGGGGCAGGTGTGCTGCGCCGGTTCGCGCCTCTATGTGGCGCGTCGCCACTTCGATCGAGTGCTCGAAGGCGTGGCGACGCACGCACGTGCACTGAAACTGGGGCCCGGTCTGGATCCGACCGCGCAGATGGGTCCGCTCGTCTCGGCCGCGCAGCGCGACCGCGTGATGACGTACATCGGCGAGGGCCTCACGAGCGGCGCCTCGGCGGTATCCGGCGGGCGCGCCCCGCAAGTGCCAGGTTATTTCGTGGAGCCCACCGTCTTCACGAATGTGGCCGACGACATGTCGATCGTGCGCGAGGAGATATTCGGCCCCGTCGTCGTCGTGCAGCCGTTCGATGACCTGAGCGAGATCGCGAAGCTCGCAAACGATTCGATTTACGGGCTGGCCGCCAGCCTCTGGACGCGGGACGTGCACAAGATCTTCGGTCTCGTCCCGAAACTCAGAGCAGGCACCGTCTGGGTCAACTGTCACAGTGTGCTGGACGCCACCATGCCCTTTGGTGGCTACAAGCAGTCCGGATGGGGACGCGAGCTCGGCCGCGAGGCCGTCTACTCGTACCTGGAAAGCAAGTCGCTCTGCATCAACTTCGCAAAATGAGGGTTAACGAGGCTGGAGTCGGGGAGCCAAGCGTTACACATTGACGCACAGAAATCAGGAGGCGATATGCCCCACCAGCGCAGTTACGTTTGCGGTACGAGCGAGCAGCCACTCATCCATCGGACGGTGGGTGACACGCTCGCGCTGGCTGCCGCTCGTTGGCCGGACAACGAGGCGCTCATTGTTCGCCATCAGGATGTCCGGCTTACCTATCGCCAGCTCGATGCACAGGTGACGCAGCTCGCGCAGGGTCTGCTCGCGAGCGGACTCGTCCCAGGCGATCGCGTCGGCATCTGGAGTCCCAACACGGTCCAATGGGTGCTCACTCAATTTGCCACGGCACGGGCGGGACTGATCCTGGTCAACATCAATCCAGCCTATCGGCTGACGGAGCTCGAGTACGCGCTGAACAAGGTGGAATGCCGTGCGCTCGTTCTGGCCACCGCGTTCAAGTCGAGCGATTACGTCGGCATGGTGCGCGCGCTCGTTCCGGATGAGGCGATGCGCGGGGCAGGGCGGGTAGCGTGCGAGCGCTTGCCTGAGCTGCAGTTGCTGGTGCAGATCAGCAAGCCCAGCGAAACCAACGAGGGATTCCAGTCATTCGACCGGCTCCTGGAAGCGGGAGCCGCGGCCAGTCCGGACGTGCTCGCTGCCGTAAGCACCACGCTCGATCCGGATCAGCCCATCAACATCCAATTCACGAGTGGCACCACGGGAAGTCCCAAGGGCGCGACGCTCACTCATTTCAACATCGTCAACAACGGTTACTTCGTTGGCGAGGGCATGCGACTCACGCCGCAAGACCGGCTGTGCATCCCGGTGCCGCTCTATCACTGCTTCGGCATGGTGCTGGGCGTTCTGGCCGCCGTGACTCATGGTGCGACGGCTATCTTTCCTGCCGAAGCGTTCGACGCCGAAGCGGTCCTCGAGGCGGTGGCGGTCGAGCGTTGCACGGCGCTGCACGGTGTGCCCACGATGTTCATCGCGGAGCTGGATCATCCGCGCTTTCGCGAGTTCGACTTGTCGTCGCTGCGGACCGGCATCATGGCCGGTGCTGCGTGCCCCATTGCCCTCATGCATCGTGTCGTGGACGAGATGCACATGGCGCAGCTGACGATCTGCTACGGCATGACGGAGACGAGTCCCGTCAGCTTTCAATCGCACGTCGATGATCCGCTCGACAAGCGAGTCACGACCGTGGGACGCGTTCATCCGCACGTGCAGGTGAAAATCGTGGGCGCCGACGGATGCGTGGTGCCGGCAGGCTCACCCGGCGAGCTGCTCACACGCGGCTATAGCGTCATGCAGGGCTATTGGGGTGATCCTGAACGCACCGCGGAAGCGATCGACAAGGCCGGCTGGATGCATACCGGCGATCTCGCCGTGCTGGACGAGCAGGGCTTCTGCAACATCGTCGGGCGCGTGAAGGACATGATCATTCGCGGCGGTGAAAACGTGTATCCGCGCGAGATCGAGGAATTCCTCTATCGACATCCCAAGGTGCTGGATGTGGCCGTCGTGGGGATCGCGGATTCGAAGTACGGAGAAGAAGTATGCGCCGCCGTACGCCTGCGCGAAGGCGCGACGGCGAATGTTGAAGAGATCATTACGTTCTGCCGCGGCCAGATTGCGCACTACAAGGTGCCACGATACGTTCGCTTCGTCGACGCGTTCCCGCTGACGGTGACGGGGAAGGTGCAGAAGTATCTGCTCCGCGAGCGGATCGAGACCGAGCTGGGTGTGCGCCGAGAGCGCACGGCGTGATGGTCCGAGACCGCGGCTGCGTCGCCAGAAGCTACTTCTTACGAAGTCGTGACCACTACGGGCGTGATCGGGTCGGCCGGCGCGGAATGGTGGGCGAGGGGAGCGTTGAGTGCCCGCAACGGCCAACGACTCTGGAGTTTCAATGCCGGCGCGACGGTGGTGGGTCGTGAAGTACAAGTTCCGGCCGATCAGCATCGTGCCCGAGTGCCCATGGATGTTATAAGGCGGGCGGTGAATCGAGCCGATCGGCTCCGGATTCGGAAAGCAGACAGCCAGGCAAAGGCGGTGAATGCCGATGGTCGCAAATGCGAGCGTGTTCGAAACCTTCGATGTGACCCGCGATGAGCGGCTGGTTCTCTGGAGCGAGCGCCTGGCGCGCCTGTGCGGGTCGATCAGGCTCGAAGGGTATGACAACCACAGCATCGACGGTCGGATCGAGACGCAGACGATCGGAGCGCTGAAGCTCTGCCGCATCGTCGCAAGTCCTCACCGCGTGGCCTTGCCGGAAGATTGGGCAGGACGCGAACGGCACGCCGTCATCAAGATCCTGCTCCAGCTGCGCGGCAGCTCGATTTTCGAGCAGGATGCGCAGCGCACGACCGTAACGCCCGGCGAGTGCATTGCCTACGACGTCTCGCGGCCGCATTCGATCTCCAATCCCACCCAGACGGAGCATCTGGTCGTGGTGATTCCGAAACACCTGGCTGCCGGCTACGACCTGCAGCTCACGAATCTCGCCTCGCAGCGGTTCTCGGCACGCAGTGGAATCGGTCACATCACGCGGGAACTGGTCGAGACCTCGCTGGAGCACGGGTGGGGCGCCGATCCTGGCTGCGAGCACGAGATCGCGGACCTGCTGCTGCGGTCACTGCGGCTGTCGTTGATGCAATCCAAGTCGCGCTCGTTGCTCTCGGCGCGCGAGTCCCTGTTGCGGCAGGCACAAACCTACATCGATCAGCATTTGAGCGATCCCACGCTCGAAGTCGAACACGTTGCGGCTGCATTGGGATGTTCGAAGCGCTATCTGCACATGGCCTTCGCGGCCAAAGGCACATCGGTGGAGAAGTACATCTGGTCCTCGCGCCTGGATCAATGCCGGCAAGAAATCGTGAAAGGCACGCGCGCGATGAGCTTGACTGAGCTCGCCTTCACCTGGGGATTCAATAGCTCTTCACACTTCAGTCGCAGTTTCAAACAGCGCTTTGGCTTCCCACCTTCGGCGCTACTGCGCACTCACGCAAACACCGGCGGCTAGCGGACTGCAACTGCTGCTCATGGACCATCACAGCACGGCTGGCGAGCTGGCCAGAAGGTTCTACCAGGCTTCTGGCAAACCAACCAGCAAGCTAACAAGCGCAATACCACGGTCTGAAATCAGCTGTTACACCAACTACCCGTTCAGAATCCGGGCGTGATGCTGCAGATGATCCTGGATGAAGCTGGAGATGAAATAGTAGCCATGGTCGTATCCAGCGTGACGCCGTAACGTCAAGGGATGGCCCACCTCGTGCGCCGCCTGTTCGAGTAATTCAGGGCGCAACTGCTCTGCAAGGAACTGATCCGCCAGACCTTGATCGACGAGAATCGGTGGCCGGTCGGTCGCATCCTTCAAACCGCGCATGAGCACGGTCGAGTCGTACCGGTCCCATTGGCCGGAGTTCGCCCCCAAGTACCCCGTGAATGCTTTCTGACCCCACGGCACTTGTTTCGGTGCGACGATGGGGGCGAACGCGGAGATCGAGCGGTAACGATTCGCGGGATTCTTCAGTCCGATGGTCAAGGCACCGTGCCCACCCATGGAGTGGCCGAAAATGCCCTGCCGCGTAGGGTCCGTCGGAAAGTGTGCATCTATCAACGCCGGTAACTCCGCCGTGAGGTACGAGTACATTCGATAGTGACGCGCCCACGGCGGTTGGGTCGCATCCAGGTAGAAACCCGCAGCCACTCCGAAATCGTAGGAATCGCTATCCCCAGGTAGGGGCACACCACGCGGACTCGTATCGGGCGCAACCAGCATGAGGCCGAGCTCGGCGGCATGCCGCTGAGCTCCAGCCTTGATCATGAACGTCTCTTCCGTGCAGGTGAGACCCGCCAGGTAGTACAGCACGGGCACGCGTGTGTGCTCGGCTTGCGGTGGTGTGAACACCGCAAACCTCATCGTGCAGTCGTTGACTGTCGAGGCGTGCTTGTAGAAGCCGACCGTGCCGCCGAAGCAGCGGTGCTTGCTCACGACCTCGAACGGCAACTCGCTCATGCCGACAACACGCCCTTCTGCTTCGCCGTGTGCGTGGCGATCAGATCCATGAGCGGCGGCGACAGGCAATCATAGGGTTCGAGCTTGAGCTCCTTCAGCCGTGTGCGCACCGCGCCCATTTCCTCGGGCTTGGCGCCACCGCCTTCGATGATCGAAGAGACGAACGCGGCGAATTCCGGCGCGGCCCATCCCGATTCCTTGGACAGCTCGACGTGGACGAAGTCGAGGCCGTAGAACGGATGCCCCTTGTTCTCGATGCGACCGTACAGGTGCACACCGCAGTCCTTGCAGGCGTAGCGCTGGATCGCCGCCGCCGGGTCGACGATCTTGAGCTTGCTCTCGTTTGCCGTCACCTTGAGATTGTCGCGCGAGATCACCGCCACGACGGAGAACTTCGCGCCGTTCGGCTTCCAGCACTTCGTGCAGCCGCAAGCATGATTGAAGGCGACATTGCCCTTGAGGCTTACGGTGACGGGGTTCGTCGCGCACTTACAGCTCAGTGTGCCGCCGGCGAAGTCTTTCGCACCGGGTTTGACGCCGTTGTCGATGGATGGATGCAGCGAAATAGCCATGATGATGGTCCCCTTGTGAAGCGTTGAATGATTGCTCTTAGTAGGTCACTACGGAACGAATCGACTCGCCCTTGTGCATGAGATCGAAGGCATCGTTGATCTTCGCCAGCGGCAGCTTGTGCGTGATCAGATCGTCGATGTTGATTTTGCC
>DATELY010000085.1:0-19242 GCA_035276085.1 Steroidobacteraceae bacterium
GACGCGTGCGGAACGCTCGCTGATCACATCACGCGTGGGCGCAAGCAGCGGCGGCATCAATACTGCGGCACTCAGCCGTGGCTATGGCAGCGGAGCAGGCTCGCTCACCGGGCATGAGACGACGCAAGTGGCCTCGGCCACGCTCGCGAAGGAAGCCAATGACGGTGGCGTGCGCCGGACTTCCGGCAGTACGAAGGCCGCACGCAGCCGCGAAGAGATCGAGCTGATCTTCGATCGCAACAAGAGCGCCATCTACGCGCTCTACAGTCGTGCCCTGCGTACGAACCCGGAGCTCAAGGGCAAGCTGGTGCTCGAGATCACGATCGCGCCGGACGGCTCGGTAACGAATTGCTCGGTGCTCTCGAGTGAGCTCAACGATGCCGATCTGGAGCGCAAGCTCGTCGCGCGTGTGAAGCTCTTCCGCTTCGAAGCACGCGATGTCGAGACGATTACGACGACGAAGCCGATCGACTTCTTTCCGGCGTAGCGGAGGCGGCGTGTCAGTCGGCTGGCTTGCTGGTCTGCTGGCCAGAGGGAAGGAAGCTTCTGGCCAGCAGACCAGCTGACCGGCAAGCCGACATGAAACGTTAACTGGAGCTTGCGATTGCGGCCATGAACATCGACTCCGAAATCCGGCACTTCAGCGACCTGAGCAGCATCGACCAGGCGCGCTTTCTGGCGCGCTTCATGTACGAGCTCACGCTGGAGGCGCGGAATTTCTACGGCGCCGGTGCCGAACAGCCCATCGATCCGATGAAGCTGCGCTTCATCAACGAGATCCAGCATCGCCTCACGCGCTTCATCGAGCAGATCCTCATCGATGACCCGGCACGGCCCAGCGATGAGAACACCCTGCGCCTGCTGCTCGCTCCGCGCGCCGAAAAGGCCGTTGGGGATATGTTGACGGCCGCCTGGCAGAGAACGATCCAGGCCATCGGCTAGTACGTTCCGTCCCCTCCACTGCGATAGCGGGGGGAGGGTTGCTACAGGCTGCTAACTCGACAGCTCCGCTTCCTTTTCCTCCTGCGTTTCCGCTACCGCTGCGTCCGATGCGAAGAGGGCTTCCAGCTCGCGAGCCGCATCCCGGGACGACTGAATCAGCTTCTGTTCGTCGTCGCGCAGCTCGAGTTGCGCTTGCAACGAGCGTTCGTCGTGCTCGCGGAAGGTCTTCACGCTCCGCAATGCTTCCTGGCGCGGCATCCCCAGCCCTTCCAATACGTGCTGCGCCATCTCCAGGCTGGAGCCCAGCGTCTCGCGCACGATGTAACGCACGCCGATATCCATGAGCTTGAGCGCGTGCTGGCGATTGCGTGCGCGCGCCATGAGTTTCACCTGCGGAAAGTACTGGCGCACGATTTCGGCCGTGCGGACCGACGCATCGATGTCATCGATGGCGAGCACGAACAGATCCGCTTCCGCCGTGCCCGCCGCGCGCAGCAGGTCCAGGCGCGAGGCATCGCCGTAGTACACCTTGTTGCCGTAAAGTCGCAGCACTTCCACCTGATCGGTACTGGACTCCAACGCCGTGAAGGCAATGCGCCGCATGCGCAGGATGCGCGCGACGATCTGTCCGAACCGGCCCATGCCAGCGATCAGCACGCGGTGTTCCGACGGCGGGATACGATCGAACTCACGGCGCCGCCGTGTGCTCAATCGCGGCTCGATGACAGTGCTGTAGAGGCTCAGCAGCGGCGGGCTCGCAATCATCGACAGGGTGACGACGATCACGAGCATGTCCGCCAGCTCGCGCGGCATCACCCCATAGCTCACGGCAATCGAGAACAAGACGAAACCGAACTCTCCCGCCTGCGGCAAGGAAAACGCAACGCCGGCCGCGGGCGCTCTTGCATGGCTGGTCACTCGGGCAACGACGAACAGCACCAGCATCTTGATCACCAGCAGGCCGACGACCAGCAACGCAATGGTGAGCGGCCGAGAGGCCAGGACGTTGAGATTGGCGTTCATGCCGACCGTGATGAAGAACAACCCGAGCAGCAGCCCTTTGAAGGGCTCGATATCGGCTTCGAGCTCGTGGCGGTATTCGCTGTCCGCCAATAGCAGACCCGCAATGAATGCGCCGAGGGCCATGGACAATCCCACGGCTTCCATCAACATCGCCGTGCCGATGACGACCAAGAGCGCCGCCGCGGTGAACGCTTCGTTCACGCGCGTTTGCGCCACGATGCGCAGGAACGGTCGCAACGCGTAACGACCGCCGAACACGATTGCCAGCAGGACGGCGACGGCGAGCGCGGCCGATTGCATCGTCGCGCTGATGGGTTGTGTCGCTGCACGCGGCGCCATCAGCGGCAGCGCTGCCAGCATCGGCATCACGGCCACATCCTGAAACAGCAATGCGCCAAAGCTCGTGCGTCCATACTGCGTGTTGAGTTGGCCACGCTCCGCAAGCAATTGCAGAACGAGCGGCGTCGACGACAGCGATAGCGCGAAGCCGATGACGAATGCAGTGCTCAACGGCAGGCCGAACAGCAGACCGGCCGCAGTAAAGACAGCGGACGTAACACCGACCTGCAGCGAGCCGAAGCCGAACACGGCCTTGCGCATCGTGCGCAGACGGGACAGCTGCAGCTCCAGCCCGATGACGAACAGCAGCAGGACGACACCGAACTCCGCGATGTGCATCGTGCCTGCGGAGTCCGGCACGAAACGCAGTCCAAAGGGGCCGATGACGATGCCGGCCGCCAGGTAGCCGAGCACGGCGCTCAGGCCGAGCTTTCGAAACAACGGGATCGCAATCACCGTTGCAGCAAGGAAGACGGCGGTCTGGCCGATGAGGGTCATGAGCGTGCTCGGCGATGAAGGTCGGGTGGATGCTAACAGCCGCGGCGCGTGTTGCCGCAAGTCGACGTCCTGCCGCCGCCACGCGTCCTGCTACACTCGCATCCCCTTGAATTTCGGTCACACCGGATCTTCGGGCCCCCGCCGCGGAACCGGCTCCACGGGTGCGGCGTCACTGCAGGCACAACGCGCCCGGTCGAGTGCGGGACGATTACCTCATGCCACGTCAAGACATCTCATTTCCCACCAAAGACGTCGAGCTCCGCGAGGACGTGCACATGCTCGGGGTGCTCGTCGGTGAAGTCATCCGCGAGCAATGCGGCGATGCGCTCTACGAAGCGGTCGAAGCGGATCGGGTCGCCGCCATTGCACGCCGCGAAGGCGACCGGCAACGCGGGCTGGAGCTCGTGCTGCGAACCCGCGGTGTGCCATCCGAACAGGCCGAAGATGTCCTGCGGGCGTTCAGCACCTGGTTCGAGATGGTCAACATGGCGGAGAAGGTGCATCGCATCCGCCGCCGCCGCCATTACATCAACGATGCCTCCACACCGCAGCCCAACGGCATCGAAGAGGCGATTCGCCGTCTCAAGGAACACGGGTTGACGCTGCCGCAAGTGCGCCACTTGATGCTCGAGCTGTGGATCGAGCCCGTCTTCACCGCGCACCCGACCGAGTCCACGCGCCGCACGATTCTGCGCAAGCAACAGAAGATTGCGGAGTTGCTGCTGAAGCGACTGGGGCTCGGGAGCACGGCGGCCGAGACGCGCCTGTTGTGGGAGCGCATTCGCACCGAGATCACGTCGGGCTGGCAGACGGCGGACAACTCGCGCGAACGCTTGAGCGTCGCCGACGAGCGCGAGCATGTGCTCTTCTTCATCGTCGAGATCCTGTATCAGATCGTGCCCGTCTTTTACGAAGAGATCGAAACCGCGCTGGAGAAGGTCTACGGTCCCGAAGCCAGTGGCTTCGATGTGCCGGAGATCATGCGGTTCGGTTCGTGGGTGGGCGGCGACATGGACGGCAATCCGGACGTGCACGCGAAGACGATCCGCGAGACCGTCGCCCGCCATCAGCAGTTGATCGTCAACCGCTACTTCCTGGAATGTCAGCATCTTGCCGAGTCGCTCTCACAAAGCGCCGCGCGCATCGGCATCTCGCCGGAGTTGCAGGCACGGATCGACCACTACATGGCGATCCTGCCCGGAGCGCAGAGTCTCACGCCCGCCCGGCACGATCGCATGCCGTATCGCGTGTTCCTCGGCCAGGTGATGGAACGGCTGCGTTCGACCTACGAGGGTCGCCAGAATCATTACGAGGACGTCAACGACTTTCTGAATGACATCAAGTTGGTCGCCGAAAGCCTCCTTGCGAACAATGGCGAGCACGCGGGTTACTTCAACGTGCGCCGCTTGATCCGTCGCATCCACACGTTCGGATTTCACCTTGCGACGCTCGACATCCGCCAGCACGCCAATGTCCATCGCGCCGTCATCGCGCAAGGGTTCGGCGATGAACAATGGATGTCGCGTTCGCAGGATGAGCGCATCGCTCGATTGCGCGCGGCCCTGGCACGCGATGAAGCGCCATCGACGACGCTGAACGCAACCGGCAAGCGCACGCTATGGGTCATGGAAGCGCTGTCGCAGTGCCGTCATCGCTACGGTCCGGATGCCATCGGCCCATATGTCGTGAGCAGCACGCGCGGTCCGGATGATCTGCTCTCGGTGCTGTTGCTGGCACGGTGGGCCGATACGACGGATCGGCGCTCGGGCGATGTGCCTGTGGATGTCGCGCCGCTGTTCGAATCGGCTGCAGCGTTGGAGCGCTGCGGCGATGTCATGCGGCAGCTGCTCTCCGAACCGGAATATCAGCGTCATCTGATCGGCCGCGGTAATCATCAGTTCGTGATGATGGGTTACTCATCCAGCAACAAGGAATGCGGCATCGTGCGTTCGCGCTGGCTCGTGCGCAAAGCGCAGGAGGCGCTGTTCGAGATCGCGAACAAGGCAAATGTCGATGTCACGCTCATTCACGGCCAGGGCGTGTCGAACACTCGAGGAGGCGGTCGCACGGAGACGCTCGTACGCAGTGCACCCGAGGATGCACGGCGCGGGCGGCTGCGCATCACGGAGCAGGGCGAGTTGTTGAACGAGCGCTATGGCCTGCGTCCCATCGGGATGCGCGTCTTCGAGCAGGCATTCAACGCATTGGCATTGAGCCGCAGCGGCGCAGCGCAAGCGGAGAAGGTCGAGCCCGAATGGCGCGATGCCATGGAACTGCTTGCCAATGAGAGCAGTCGCGCCTACCGCGCGCTCGTATTCGACGATCCGCAATTCTTCGAATTCTTCCGCCAGGTGACGCCGATCGATGTCATCGAGCGCATGCAGATCGGCTCGCGTCCGGCCACGCGCGATGAACGCGGCGGCGTCGCCACGTTCCGCTCGATCCCCTGGACGCATGCGTGGTCACAGTGCCGCTACATGCTGCCCGGCTGGCTCGGAGCGGGCAGGGCGCTCGCACTTGCCACGCAGCAACTCGGTGCGCCCGTGCTGCAGAAGATGTATCGCGAGTGGTACTTCTTCGGGGGACTGATCGATACCGTCGAGCTCGCACTGGCACGCGCAGACCTCGACATCGCGAAGTTCTATCACGAGCTCGTCGATCCTTCGCTGCAGAAGTTCGTCGAGGTATTGCGCGCCGAGTACGAGCTGGCCCGATTGCACGTCCTGCAGCTCACCGGTTGCGGCGATCTGCTCGATCATTCGCCGACCCAACAGCGCTCGATCCTGCTGCGCGGACCGTACATCGACCCGATGCACCTCGTGCAGGTCGACCTGCTCAAGCGCTGGCGTGCGAGCGGGCGTGATGACCGGCAGCTCTTTACGGCGTTGCTGGCGTCGGTGAATGGGATAGGGCGCGGGTTGCAGGGCGCGTGAGTGCTAAGCCAGCGATCGCGTCGCCGCTTCCACCGTATTCATCATCAAACACGCAATGGTCATCGGCCCGACGCCGCCCGGCACGGGCGTGATGGCTGACGCACGTTCCACTGCGCTGGGGAAATCCACGTCCCCCACGATCTTCGACTTCCCACTCGCATCGACCTGCCGATTGATGCCGACGTCGATCACGACGGCGCCCGGCTTGATCCATTCACCAAGCACCGCACGCGGTCGGCCGATGGCGGCAACGACGATGTCGGACCGGGAGCACAGTCCGGGTAGGTCGCGCGTGCGCGAATGCGCCACCGTGACGGTGCAGTCCTGCTGCAGGAGCAACTGCGCCATGGGTTTGCCGACGATGTTGGAACGGCCGATGACAAGCGCGTTCAGTCCGCGAAGTTCTTGCAGGGTTTCCTGCAGCAGGAGCAGACAGCCCATCGGCGTGCACGGAACGAGTGCCGGTGCGCCGATCGCCAGGCGTCCTGCATTGACGGCGTGGAAACCGTCCACGTCCTTGGCGGGATCGATGGCGCTCAGAACGAGCTGAGCGTCGAGCCCCGACGGTAACGGCAACTGCACGAGGATGCCGTGCACACGGGGGTCGCGATTGAGCTCCCCCACGAGCGTCAGCAGCGCGGCGGTGTCGCACGTAGCGGGTAGCCGGTGATCCGTACAGTGAATACCCGCTTCAGCGGCGGCTTTGGACTTGCTCTCCACATAGATACGGCTGGCCGGGTCGTCGCCGACCAACACGACGGCAAGGCCCGGCGGATAGCCAGTGCGCGCGCGAAATTCAGCCGCACGGTCGGCAACACGGGCACGCAAACGGATAGCGGCCGCACGGCCGTCGATCAAAGTGGCGGGCATGGAGAACCTCGGACTACACGGAGTGTGTAGTGTAGGGGTTTGCAGGGGGAAACGCGGCAGGAGGTGATGGCGCAACGGCGCGGGGACCTGAGACACTGCGATTGCCCATGCCGGCATCTCGTCTCCGGACCTCGAGTCTCATTTCGTTTTCACACGGGCGTGTCCCGATCGGACGGAATCGTGCCGGCGCGCTGGCATGGGGAGCATCGAGTCCTGCGCCACGGCGATTGCAGGACCGCGTTCAGCTCGTTGGAGGTTTCATGCGCAACTATCTCAAGTTTTATATTGGCGGTGAATGGGTAGACCCCGCGACACCCAAGACACTCGACGTCATCAACCCTGCGACCGAAGCAACGGCAGGACGCATCTCGATGGGAAGCGCAAGCGACGTCGATCGCGCAGTGAAAGCCGCTCGCAAGGCCTTTCCCGCATTCGCAAGGACGACCCGCGAGGAGCGCATGGCATTGCTGGAGCGCTGTATCGAGGAGTATCTGAAGCGGCGCGAAGACATGGCCCACGCGATCACCGAGGAAATGGGCGCGCCCTCGAAGATGGCCTATCGCGCGCAAGCAGGCATGGGCTTAGGGCATCTGAAGACCGCGCTGGAGGTGTTGAAGACGTATCCGTTCCAGGAATCCCGTGGCACGACACGCATCGTCCGCGAGCCGATCGGTGTCTGCGCCTTCATCACACCCTGGAACTGGCCGGTCAATCAAATCGCTTGCAAAGTCGCGCCGGCGCTGGCGACGGGATGCACGATGGTGTTGAAACCCTCCGAGATCGCACCGTTCTCCGCACAGATCTGGACGGAGATCATGCACGCAGCGGGCGTGCCCGCCGGTGTTTACAACCTGGTCAATGGCGATGGACCCACGGTGGGGGCGGCGCTCTCGAGTCACCCGCAAGTCGACATGGTGTCGTTTACCGGGTCGACCCGTGCGGGCATTGAAGTCGCGCGCAACGCCGCGCCAACCGTGAAGCGTGTGCATCAGGAGCTGGGCGGCAAGTCACCGAACATCCTGCTGCCGGATGTCGACTGGAATGCGGCCGTGAAAGCCAGCGTGCTCGATCTCATGAGTAACTCGGGTCAATCCTGCAATGCGCCCACGCGCATGCTGGTGCCGGCTGAGAAGATGCGGGAGGTCGCGGCGATTGCCGGCGAAGTGGCGAACGGTCTCAAGGTTGGCGATCCGAACGGCGACGTGAACCTCGGGCCCGTCGTGTCCGACGTGCAGTGGAAGAAGATTCAAACGCTCATCCAGGCAGGTATCGACGAAGGGGCCACGCTCGTGTCGGGTGGCACGGGAAAACCGTCGGGGTTGGAGCGCGGCTATTACGTAAAGCCCACCGTCTTCGCCAACGTGCGCAACGACATGCGCATCGCCCGCGAAGAAATCTTCGGCCCGGTGCTTGCCATTCTCGGTTACGACTCGGTCGCGCAGGCCATCGAAATCGCCAACGACACGGACTACGGGCTCGCCGCTTATGTATTCGGCCGCAACCAGGCACAGGTACGCGAAGTTGCCTCACAACTACGTGCCGGCCGGGTTTCGCTCAACGATCCCCCCGGCGATCTCATGGCCCCCTTCGGCGGCTACAAGCAGTCGGGCAACGGCCGCGAATGGGGCGATCACGCGTTCGCCGAGTTCCTGGAGACGAAGGCGGTGATTGGGTACGGGGCCGACGGGTGACGGCCAACGGCTTACGGCCAATTAGCCTCTGGCCGTTGCCCGTTACCCGTTACCCGTTACCCGTAAGCTGTTGGCCGAACGCCTACCTCGCCCTGACCCCCGTCCTGTTCGAGCGTTTCCGCTTGTCCTCGTACATCGCCGCGTCTGCGCGCGCGAGAATCGCATCGATGGTTTCTGCCGTGATGTCCTCTACGGGCGCGGCGCCGATGCTCATGTCGAGGGTGAAAGGGCGCTGGGCGCGCTGGTTGAACGACGTCAACTGTTCGCGCAGGCGATTCTTGATCGCGTAGACGACATCGTTGTCCTGCGAGCGCGTCAGGACGACGAATTCATCGCCCCCCAGGCGGGCGAGGATGTCGGATTCGCGAAAGGTCTGGCTCAGCACGGTGGCGGCATCGCGCAGGGCGATGTCGCCTGCCGCATGACCGTGCTCGTCGTTGATGTGCTTCAGGCCGTTCAAGTCGATGAAGAACAGCACGACCGTTTGTTGTTCGCGGTGCGCGATCTTGAGCTCTTGTTCGGCCAGGGCGAAAAACCCGCGCCGGTTCTTCAGACTGGTCAGCTCGTCCACGAGCGACAGGCTTTGGAGCATTTGCGCATTGCGCCGTAGCTCGGCTTCACGTGCGCGCTGCTCGCTCTCGGCGCGATGCTTGAGCACGGCAAGCTCGATTGCCCCGCGCAACTCGGCGTCCTTGAAGGGTTTCACGAGGTAGGCCATCGGCCCTGCCATCACCGCGCGGCTGAGCGTGTCCGAGTCGGTCTGGCCCGTGAGAAAGATAATCGGGATGTCCAGGTGCTCGAGGATGGCGGCGGCCGTCTGGATGCCGTCCATCTCGCCGTTCAGGCGTACGTCCATGACGATCAGATTAGGACGCCGTTCCCGAGCCATGCGGAGCGCCTCTTGTCCGCGCGAGGCAATACCGACGACCTCGTACTGCAGCTCCCGCAGGAACTCGTAGAGATCCTGGGCGACGATGGCTTCATCTTCCACGATGAGAATGGACAGAGCGGGCGCGCTCCGCACCTGCTCACTGGGGTTTTCTGACCCGGCGGTGTCCTTGCCGCGGTCAGCCTCCCCATTGGTCTCATTCATAATGGGCTTCCAATAATCGAAGGCCGTTGCACGCTTGAGCATGGCACCCCAGCGTGCCGCTGAACATGTCGTACAAACGCGGTATCGCGTGTTTTGTTTCGACAGCTGAGCTTTTGTCCAATAAGCGACACTTCGCGCACATAGCCCCCTAAACAGCTCGCAGACGGAACTTACACCGGCACGCAGGCATATCTGTGCTGCAGGTGATTTACCTGCGCCTGCTTTGAGCTTTCCCCCTAAGTCGGCTGGTCTTCTGGAAAGGTTTAGATGAGCGCACAACCGCATCACCCAATGTCCGATCGGTTTATCACCCAGGGTGGTGAGGCGGGGCTGCGCCAGGATGACGATGAACTTACATCAGAACTCCAGACCGACGAGCCCACTGCGGACTTGGAAGCCAAAGCGCCTCCCGCGCCCCAGATCCCTCACAAGGAACCCATCGTCACGGACACGCTGAGCAACGATCGACCGCCGGCCCCGGCGGCTGCCCCTGTCGAGTCTGTCCACATTCCTCAGAAGTTGGAGATCGGGCCGGGTACGGTGCTGCGCGAGCGCTACCTCTTGCAGCAGGTCATCGGTAGCGGAGGTACGTCGGTGGTGTATCGCGCTCAAGACCTGCGTCATGAAGCAGGCGCGTCGAGCATGCGTGTGATTGCAGTAAAGCTCCTGCGTGAGGAATTGCGGGAGGATGCGCGGGCCATCGAGCGGCTGAAGCGCGAGTTCACCCAGATGCAGTTGCTGGCGCATCCGGGTGTCCTGAAGGTGTTCGATCTCGACGTGGACCGCGGCGTGTGGTTCATGACGATGGAGATGCTCGAAGGGCAGTCCTTGAGCATGTATCTGCGCACCCACCGCGCACCGCATCCGAACGCCTTGGAGCTGGTGAAGTCCTGCGCGGAATCCCTGGAGTTCGCGCACGAGCGCGGCATCGTTCACGGCGATCTGAAGCCCGGCAACATTTTTCTCACGAGCGCCGGCGTGCGCATTCTGGATTTCATTGGCGCGGCCGATGAGTTGCGTACGGATCGGGCGGCGACGCCTGCTTATGCCAGCCCGCAGCGTCTCGCGGGGGAGTTGCCGGAGGTCGGCGATGACGTCTACAGCCTCGGCTGTGTGGCCTACGAAATGCTGGCCGGCGTGCACCCGTTCGAACGCAAACCAGCCACGGTCGCTCATCAGCTGGGGTTACAACCCACGCGTATCAATTCGTTGAGCTATCGGGAGTGGCGCGCGCTGGATCGTGCGCTGGCCTTCGATCCTCGCGATCGGCACGCATCGATGCGCATCTTCCTGGATGCGCTGTTCCAGGAAGAAACGAAGACTGCTCCGGCGCGTGTGTTCCGTCCGGACGAGCCGTCAGTCGACGAAAGTGCTGCGGAAGCGCCAACCTTCGGCATCATCCCAGTCGCAATGCCGGCGGCCGTTGTCACGATGCCGGAACTCTCCGAGGCACGGGAAACCGTTGCTGTTGCGAACGAGGTGGCCGCCACACCTGCGCAGGCCGAGGAACCGCCACTCTCGCTGCGCAAGCGAGAGACCCTCATCCAGCCGCTCACTGACATCGAAGAGCCCAGGGCCACGCCGCTGCCGCCGGTGTTCGAGCCGCAGCGACGCAGTACCGTCTTGCCAGTCGTCATCGCCTTGATACTGGCGGCCCTGGGGTTGTACCTCACGCGGTCCGATCTGAACTCGGATGCAACCGGCTCGAGCGCAGTCGATACTGCCCCTGGCGCCGCGACCCCGTCAGCCGCTCGGGACACCGCGTCCGGCGCAACCTCCACGCCGGCTGCTACCGTCGCGCCGACAGCGGTCGATACGTCCGCTGCGAGCAAAGCGCCCGCTGTGTCGCCAGCAGCTCTCAAACGCGATCGAACGGCGCGTGTCATCGACGGCAAGGCGCCCAAGACGACGGCCGCCGCCGCGAAGACACCCGCCACTGTGGGCAAAGCCCGGGCAAGTGACGTCGGCTTTACGACGTCTCGCGTTTCAGTGAGCGAGAAATCCGTCGCGGCCGTCATCCAGGTCAAGCGCTTGGGCACGTCCACGGCGGGCCGTATCCCGGTTCATTGGCGTACGGAGAAACGCAGCGCCAAGCCCAATGAGGACTACACAGAAATCAGCACGGGCACGCTGCTGCTGCAGGACGGGCAGCGCGTGGGTGCCATCTACGTGCCGATCAAGAACGACGACATCAGCGAAAGCGATGAGATGTTCGTCGTGGAACTGCTCGATTCCGCTGCGTCCGCAGCACCGGATATCGGTATGGCCATCGTGACGATTCGCGATGACGACCGCGTGCTGCTGACGAGCAATCCCTGATGGCTCCCTTCGTCGGCTCCCTTCGACAGGCTCAGGGCGAACGCGGACCGGTGATTGGGTTCTTGCTCACGATGTGATGAGCGGTGCCGTGTGTGAGCCCGGCCCTCGGCTCGACTGCATGCGCATCCTGTAGCTCCGGCAACAGTTTCAGCTCATAACTCACCAGTACGCCGTACGTGACCAGGAGTGCATACAGCACGGCCTCGCCCGGAATCGCTCGCATCAGGCGCATCGTGCTGCAGGCAACCAGCACGATCAGTCCAATCGCCGTCAGGCCCAGTTTCACCGCCGCAAACCACGGCAGATTGTGCGGCACGAACAACGCCATGAAGGGGTTGGCCTCGATCGCGCCGTGCTGCATCAGGACGACGGTGAGCACACCGTCCATCGCACACAGTCCAAGGATTGCAATCACCAGCGCCAACACGCGCGGCGAATGCCAGTCGACGATCGGATACAGACGATCTTCCTTGCGGCGTCCACTGAGTCGGCGCGGGACGAGCCCGCCGTAGACATAGGCACTCAAACTTCTTCTGCGGCGATCGACACCGATACGTCGTTCCACGAAATCCATGCCCTGATTGTCTGCACCCATTTGCGTTGGAAACTACTGTGCCGCAACCGTGTTCCACGCAGCGCATGAGTTACCAATAAACGCCGGAAAATTTGCCGCGCCACGACAGCGCCTCACTATTCGGTGCCTTGCATTGCGAGGCGCGCTGTTGGCACATTGGCGCGCGAACACAATCGATCGGCGCCCGCAGCGCCGACAATCGCTGGGGGCATTTCATGACGACTGCATTCTGGTGCGTGCTGGCCGCGGGCTTGCTGCCGTTCGTGGCAACGATGATCGCCAAGTCGAAGCCCGGGTTCGACAATCGCAATCCCCGCGCCTGGCTGCAAAGCCAGGAGGGTTTCCGCCAGCGCGCCAATGCCGCGCAGATGAATTCGTTCGAGTCGTTTCCGCTGTTTGCCGCGGCGGTGATCATTGCCTACGTGTTGCAGGCACCGCAGGGCACCATCGATCAGTTGGCGCTCGGCTTCGTCGCCGCGCGCGTCGCCTACATCATCTGTTATGTGGCCGATTGGGCCACGGTTCGATCCTTGTGCTGGGCCGTCGGTATCGGGTGCACCGTTGCGATCTTCATCATCGCCGCTTGAGCTGATCCGCCGGTTACGCCCGGGCGATCGCGCGCGCTAACATGGCCAGCACGCCAACAGGAGGACCGGCGATGCGTGCAATCTCGATGATGTTGGGCAGCCTGCTGCTCGCGGGCACCGTGCAGGCGGAAGGGGATGCCGCGGAGACGGTGGCTTTGATCAATACGCAGCTTGCATCCGATCCGTTCTATGCAACCGATGGCTACGCCGTCGCCCTGCCGTCGGTATGCGTCGTCGAGCTCATTCCACGTGGCAGCCGCTTCGGGTCTGCGCGCAAGGTCCGGCTCGCGCTGAACGTGATGGATCGCTCCGCCGTGGAGCGACTGCGCTTCGGCCCTCAGAGTCGTGGTTACGGCTCGACCTGGATCGATCTCGTCGGTCGTCCCGAAGGGACTTCCTTTCGCAAGGGTTTTCCGGCCACACCGGAGTTGAACGAGAAGGGCTTTCCAAAGGATGACGCAGCGCTGCTGACCTACGGCATCGAGCTGCGTCTGGCCAACCGCGATTCGGCTCGCGTGGTGGCCCGCGCCTTCGTTTATCTGGCCACCTTGTGTCTCGACACGGACCGAATCGATACGGACTGAGCCGAGTCGGGCTCTTAGCATGTAAAGAAGCGGTTGGCGGTTAGCGGTTAGCGGTTGGTCAGAGGCGGACCGCGCTTTTTGCTCATCGCCACGAGTTCCCCCGAGGGGATGAAGCACCTCTGACCAACCGCCAACCGCCAACCGCTTCTTTCATACTGGGGCGGCGGGTGCCGATGCGGCACGTGGCATCTCGACCGGCACAGACGCGGCGGTCGGTTCCGACACCCTGCTCGCCGGCAGATCCATCTTCGAATTGCGATCGTCGGCCTGCTTCGTCATCACGATGATGCTGATGCGGCGATTGATCGGGTTCTTCGGATCATTCTTGTCGAACAGCGCCACCGAGCCCATGCCCACGACGCGAGCGATCTTCTCTTCGGGAACGCCACCCTGCGCCAACGCGCGGCGCGCAGAGTTGGCGCGATCGGCAGACAGCTCCCAGTTCGTATAGCCCGCCGCGCCTGAGTACGCTGTGACGTCCGTGTGGCCGACGAGCATCATGCGGTTTTCGACCGAGCTCAGATACGGCGCCAGCTCCCGCAGGATCGCGACCGTGTAGTCCTTCAACCGTGCACTACCCAGATCGAACATCGGGCGGTTCTTCGCATCCACGATCTGAATGCGCAATCCTTCCGGCATGATGTCGAGCAGCAGCTGATCCTTGAACGGCTCGAGCGCCTGGCTCTTGTTGATGGCTTCCTTGAGATCCTGCATCAGCGCGTCGAGTTGCTTGCGCTCCTTCTGTTCCCGTTCGCTTTCGCCAGCGGTCGGCGTCGCTATCGGCAAGGCAATGGGCGCCGTGCTCTCCGACGTCTTCGCTTGAACCGTCTTCGGTGCATCGAGCCCGCCCTGCATGTTGATCGGGCTCGTGCTCGCGCCGCCGGGGCCCATCTGACCTGGAGCCGGCTTCGTGCTCTTGCCGGGGTCCATGCTGGGATTGCGGAAGTACTCGTAGATCGCCGCTCGCTGCTGATTCGACACGGATGCGACGAGCCACATCACCATGAAGAACGCCATCATGGCCGTGACGAAGTCGGCGTACGCCACCTTCCACGCGCCACCATGATGACCGGCACCGCCCGGCCTGCGTCGCTTGACGACGATGATGGGGCGTTTCTCGTCCGAGCTCGATTGCACTGCTGCCATATGCGATCGCCTAGCTCTTCTTGCCGCGCAGCAGGGTTTCGAGGTCGGCGAACGAAGGGCGCACTTCACTGAACAACAGCTTGCGCGCGAACTCGACGGATACCTGCGGCGCGTAACCGCGCACGCTTGCGATCAGCGCCATCTTCACGACTTCGAATGCCTTGCCTTCTTCGTGTGCGCGGTGCTCCATCGCCGAGGCGATCGGGCCCACGAAGCCGTACGCAACGAGAATGCCGAGGAACGTACCGACGAGCGCGGCACCCACTTTGTGACCGATCATGCCGGTGTCGGCGCCCTCGATACTGCCCATCGTATTCACGATACCGAGCACCGCAGCCACGATGCCGAAGCCGGGGAGCGCATCGGCAACCTTCTGCACGGCATGCGACGGTTCGTGGGCTTCCTTGTGATGCGTTTCGAGCTCGTATTCGAGCAGGCTCTCCAGCTCGTGTGGATCCATGTTGCCACCCGCGATCAGGCGCAGGCAGTCCGTGATGAACTCCATCATGTGATGGTCGGCCGCGATGGTGGGATACCTGTTGAACAGCTGGCTCTTGCTGGGATCGTCGATTTCCTTCTCGATCCCCATCACGCCTTCCTTGCGCATCTTGTTGAGGATCTCGTACATCAGCGTGAGCAACGCGATGTAGTCATCGCGCTTGTAGCGCGGGCCCTTGGGCAGCGCCAGCGCGTCCTGGAATGCCGTTTTAACGACCTTGATCGGGCTGCCGATGAGGAAGGCGCCGAACGCGCCACCGATGATGATCAGGATCTCGCTGGGGTGCCACAGCGCGAGAACGTGTCCGCCGCTCCACATGAAACCAACGAGCGTGCACGCCAGCACGACAATAGAGCCGACGATCTGAATCATGATGCTTGCCTGAATCCATTTCTCGAGCCGGGTGCCCTCCGTGTATCGGCAATGCAAGAGTGGGCTTGAGGCGCAGGCAGCGCCTAACCGGGCGCTCCGATGTGAGGTACGCCCCTCGCGTCGAACTCAGGGGAAATGACGCTGCAACAAGGGGATCAACCCGCCGCCGCACCAAAACGGAAGCTCGAGGCCACGACGCCGCCGAACAGTTTTTCTTCGTGATAGACGCAAGTCGCTGATTCCAGCTCGGCTGCGCCTGCGGCGACCATGAGCGGCACGAGATGGTCCTCGCGCGGATGCGCCGCGCGGGCGGCAGGCGCCTCACTCCAGTGCAGCAAACGTTCGCTGCGTTCAGGGCCGGACTGATGCACAAGTGCATCTTGTAACCAATCATCGAAAGCCTTAGACGCGTCATGGGCGCTCGGGCCCATCGCTCGCAGATTGTGATAACTCAACCCGCTGCCGAGGATCAGGACACCTTCTTCGCGCAACGGTGCCAATGCACGCCCGGCTGCGAGGTGGGTAGCGGGGTCGTAGCCGCTCTGCAATGACAGCTGCAACACGGGCACGTCGGCTTCCGGGTACATGATGACCAAGGGCGTGAAGGTCCCATGGTCGAAGCCTTGTTCAGAATCGAGCGTCGCCGGCAAGCCCGCGCTTCGCAACAACGCCTGCACTCGATTTGCAACCGCCGGTGCGCCGGGTGCGGGATACCGCACGCGATAGGTGTGTTCGGGAAAGCCGTAGTAGTCGTACACCATGGGCGGCGATGGATGCGCCATCACAGCGAAGTCGGGCGCTTCCCAGTGCCCCGAAATGCTCAGCACGGCAGCGGGGGTCGTTCCGAGCTGACGCGGGATGTCCACGAGCGACGCTTCGAGGTGTCGCAGCGTGGCGCGACGGTCTTCCATGTAGGGCCAGGGCCCGCCGCCATGGGAGATGAAGTAGGTCGGCAGTTTGGCCATGACGGCAGCGCTCAGACGCGAATTGAAAAGTGACGCGCGAAGTCGATGACCTGTTGCGCGAGGAGAGCGAGCTGTCCGTGCACCTTGGCGTCGATCAGCTTGCGGTCTTCATCGAACAATCTTTCGGCCGTATTCACCGTGACGCCCAGCGGGGTCGGCCAGCCGCGCAGGGCGTGCACGATGGTGCGTACCGACGTCAGTGTCGTGCCGCAGCCCTGCCAGCCGAAGCCGGTGACGATGCAACCCACCGCACGTCCATTCAGGTAAGGCCGCGAATCGCCGCGCAGATCCTCGAGCAGATCGACAGCGTTCTTCACCAGTCCCGACATGCCGGCGTGGTACGCCGGCGTCGCAAGGAGCAATCCATCCGCGCGTCGCACGCTGTCCAGGAAGGCCTGCTGTTCGGGTGTGCGTTGTTGCTCTTCAGGTGCATACATCGGCAGACGCACGAGATCCGGTCCGCAGAAGAGCTCTGTCGTTGCTCCTGCCCGTTTGGCTTCCGCGAGAGCGACCTCGAGGATACGCTGCGTGCCTGAGGCGGCGTTGGTGGTGCCGCCGATGCCGACTATGTGGGGGGTCGAGGGGCGATGGCCTGCGTTGTTCACGGAACCTCCTGGTTGGGTGAGCAACCTTAGCTTAAGACCGGGCGCGGTGCAGCCCGCAACGGGAGCGCCCGGAAGGCTGTTGCGCACCAAATTGACATCCAATGCGATAGTTTCCGGGCGTCGGGAGCGTCTAACACAAACGCATGCGAACTTTGTATTGCAACACTTTGCCAGTCCGAGTGGCTCCGCCGCGATGAGCACGGCCAGTTCCCTTGCCGTGCGGGGTCGCGGCTGGCTGCATCGACGCCCGGCCCTGCGGTCAGACCTTGCCCTGATCGTCGGTGCACCACTCGTGTGGACGGTCTTGTACAGCGGGCGCTTCTGGCAGCAAGTGAGCGCGGCCATGTGGCAGCACTCGCTTTCGAGCGCGGTGTTCCTCGCGTCCCTGTTCGTGCTGGCGCTGTTTGCGCAATCGCTGCTGCTGATCTGGGTGCCGCGCCGGCTGTTGCGCCCCGTGGTCTGCGTGCTCTTTCTGCTCGCCGCGCCGGTGCAGTACTTCATCCATGAGTTCGGCACGCTCATGGATGCCGACATGATGCGCAATGTCTTCGCGACCGACCGGGTCGAAGCCGCGGGCCTGTTCAACGGCAGATTGTTGCTCGAGTGGTTCGTGCTTGGTGTGCTGCCGTGTGTGTTCGTCATCGGCACGCGCTGGCAGGACGAAAGCCGCCATCGGCGTTGGCAGGAACGCGCCGCGTTCTTTGCATTCGCATTCGTATTGTCGGCGCTCGGCGTGCTGTGCTCGTCGGCGAGCTACGCATCCTTCTTGCGCGAGTACAAGCCCCTGCGCTACTTGCTCAATCCTGCGGCGCCGGTTTACAGCGCGATTCATTTTGCGCTGGGCGCGACTCACGAGGCGCAGCCGCACACGCTGCAAACCATTGGCGAGCCGCTGCATCGGGTTGCCTATACGAGTTCGACGACGAAGCCCAAAGTACTGTTCCTGGTCATCGGCGAAACGGCCCGCCGCGCAAACTTTCAACTGCAAGGCTACTCGCGTCCGACCAATCCCGAGCTGGCGCAGGTGCAGGGCCTCGTCTACTTCAACAACGTCACCTCCTGCGGGACCGCGACGGCCGTGTCTCTGCCATGCATCTTCTCGCACCTGGGCCGTCGCGATTTCGACGTGCGCGATGCGACGCGAACGACCAATCTGCTGGACATGCTCACCGCCACCGGCGTGCAGGTGGAATGGCGCGACGCAAACTCCGGCTGCAAGGGCGTGTGCCAGCGTGTGCCGATGATCCAGTACTCGGGCAACAACGCGACCGACGCGCTGTGCCGAGGGCCGTACTGTTTCGACGAAGCGATGCTGCGGGATCTACGAGCTCGCCTCCAGACCATCGATCGCGACACCGTCATCGTCTTTCACCAGGCGGGGAGTCATGGGCCTGCCTACTTCGAGCGCTACCCACGCGGCTTCGATGTGTTCAAGCCGGCCTGCGCGTCCAATCAGCTGAATACCTGCACACCGCAGGAAGTGACCAACGCGTACGACAATTCCATTCGCTACACCGACCACAACCTGGCACGACAGATTGCATTGCTCCAGCAGGCAGCCGATCGCGTCGACGGTGCCTTGCTGTACGTCTCCGATCATGGCGAATCGCTCGGCGAACGCGGCGTCTATCTGCATGGCATGCCCTACGCGTTTGCACCGGACGTACAGAAGCAGGTGCCGCTCGTGCTGTGGTTGTCGAACGGCTTCGCGCGTGACGACAGCGTCGATGTCGCGTGCATCGGTGCGCAGGCGCACGCTCCGATATCGCACGACAACGTCTTTCACACGGTGTTGGGCGCCATGGGTGTCAGCACGCCGCTGTACGATCCAAAGCTCGACATCATGTCGCGCTGTCGTACGAGCGCCGGTCGAGAGATCTGGGCTGCGCACACGACGCCGGTGTCGGCGCAGACGTCCTAGAACTTCTCCAACGTTTCCACCAGCAACTGCACCTTGTCGATGGATGAATCGCCGTCGAGCGGCACGGCCAGATCCACGTGGATGACATTCCCCAGTCCTGAGCGACTGTTGCCGATGCGCAGGCCCACGCCGACGTCCTTCAGCAATCCCTGACTGGGCGTGCCGAGCGGCGATCGTCCCCAGGTGCGCCCCATATCGAAGAAGGCAGCACCGCCGATGCGGAACAAACGCCACGGATACCAATCGGTGAAGTAACGCTGTTCGATCGTGAATAGCGCCCG
>DATELY010000086.1:0-2545 GCA_035276085.1 Steroidobacteraceae bacterium
GATGCCGACGATGCCGTTCAAACGATCGTCTGGATTGCCTGCTTGAAGGCGCAATTCCTGAGTGAAACTTTCCTGCTTGGTCGGGTAATCGGATGCGAGTGTGTAGCCCGGCAGCCCCTGCAAATAGAGCCTGTCCGCAAATACCTGCGGCCCAAGAACGAGCTGCGGCAGCGTGAGACTGAAATCGGCTCGCGCGTAGCCCTTGCGGTCGAAATAGGAGGTGACCGATGTCAGCGTGAAACGACCCAGGTTCGCTTGAACGTTCAATGCCGAGAGCACGAACTTGTCATCCACCGGCGCGTACAAGGGGTCTGGGCGCAGGAACGTCCCCTGCTTGGGATTCGAAATCCGTTCACTGAACAGGCTGGTGTCGTTGTCCTCAGTCTTTTGATAAAGCACCGATGGCGTCACTGTGAGCCAATCGGTCGGCGCGACGCCCAGCGCCAAGCGTCCTACGACGGCATCGCGATAGTTGGCGTTCTTGTCAGTCGAGTGAAAGTCGATATTGGACACTCGATCGATGTAGCCGCCTGTGCGCCGCTTCCAGGCGCTCGCCCGAAAACCGAGCTTGTCCTCCACGATGGGCCCGCCTATGGCCATGCCAGCTTCCCAGCTCGGATCTCCGCCGTCGGTCACTGAAGTTTCCGCCCGGCCATACCCCGTGTAATGGTCGAGGCTGGGCTGTGGAGTGATGAAGCGGACTGCGCCACCTTCGGAGCCCGCGCCGAACAAAGTCCCTTGCGGTCCGCGCAGCACCTCGATGCGCTGCAAGTCGAAAATCTCTGGATAAGGATTTGTAGACTGGCCGATGTTGCGCACTTGCACCGGCGTATCGTCGATATAGATGCCGGTCGTCGATGCGCCCACCTGCGAGCCGATACCGCGTATCGCGATGTCGGTGCGTCCGCTGTAACTCGTATTCGTAAACGTCACGCCCGGTGCCAGCCGGGAGACGTCATCCATGGAGCGAACCCCCTCCTCGTCGAGCTTGACCTGATCGAATGCTGTCACACTCGCCGCGACGCGACTCAACCGCTCGCTGACTCGCGTTGCGGTAACGATGATCTCGCTGATCTCACTGCCGCCGGCTCCGCCCGCAACTTTCTGCGCAACGTCAGCTCGATTGCCGGCGTCGATCGAATCGTCCGCTGTCGTTGAGTCCTGCGCATACGCGCTCGGCACCAAAGCCGTCAGCGCCGTAGTAACGCAGATTGCATGCGCCAGCTGTCGCTTCGCGCGCCGAGCACGATCATTCCGATGGATACGTTCGGACACAGCACACCCCCACTTCTAAGTTTTCTTCCAGGCTGCACTCTGCTTGCAGCCCGAGTGCGCGTTTCGTAGCGGACGCGTTGCGCAGCCCGATTTGAGTTCTTTCCCACGCCCCGTTAATTGATTAGCTGGGCATGACACGAGCATAGGTGCAGCAAGATCAACAGTGTTAGCCGGAATCGGCGGAACACATGCGGCATCGCGAGCTCGTGGCAATGAGATCGATGGCGTGTACTTTGCCGACTCGTCCATGTGGAGCGAACGGCTGCAGTCGGTTCTGCATGTGCTCATCCATGAGAGACAGCGCTCGTCCATCATCGAGCGCTGCCTTGCAGCCGAGCAGCACGCCGCTCGGCTAACGCCTCGCTTACTTGGTGGTAATGACGCGGTCCTTGATCAGCCACTTGCCGTTCTTCTTGACCAGAACATCCTCAATAACGCCCTGCTCCATGGGCACCGGCGCCATCTTCTTCGCATAGTTCGAGATCGCCATCGAGAATCTCGACTTCACCGTGGCGCTGTTCCCATTGATGACGACATTCGGCGTGCCGGTCAACAGCAAGGGAGATCCTTCCGGCAGGTTCTGTTCCGGCGTCTGCCCTCCGCCCTGCATTGCCTTCACGAACAACTCTTCGATGCTCTTGCGACCATGGGCCTTCTGGCCGTCGATGTTCACATCGCCATCTTCAACGAACATCGCGGCAAGATCTGCCGCAGCGCCCGCTTCGTATGCCCAGATGAAGTTGTTCAGAATGTCCCCGATCTGGACTCTGTCGAGAAGATTCGTTTGCGTCGTAACCGTGTACTCCGCCCGAGCAGGAATCACGCTGGCCGTCAGCACAATGGCGCTCAGAGTCATGAGCGCAGGTTTGAGCATTCCCGCCGTTCTGCCAAGTTTCATATCAGTAACCACCTTGAGCTGTGACGCTCGATTCAGGAAAGTAGAGCTGTTGTGCGCCAGCGCGTAAACGCGCGCAGCCTCCGTTCTTGTGACCGACACCTGGATCCCCTCCAGAAGCCACTCAAACCGATCTTGGTATTTTCGATCGCCGACAAGTTGTCGTGGTTGCTCGTCGGCGGAGGCTTGGTAGCGCTCGAGACGAGATTACGCTTCACGACAAAAACGTGTTAGCCGGAATCGGCGGCAGTCGGTTGCGTGTGCAACCATAATTGAGCCCGGCGTTGATTCTGAAATCCGGTCTGCGCCGGCCACGCACTACTGAGCGAGCGAGGATGCTTCAATCAGGTAATTCAGGATGGCGTTGATCGGGTG
>DATELY010000087.1:0-43981 GCA_035276085.1 Steroidobacteraceae bacterium
GAGAGTGTGAGCCGCATGACCTCAGGAGGCGGGAAGTAGCTCGGATCGTTTTCCGGAACTACCGACATCGTCTCTCGCAGAGCCTCCATGGCCACTCTTATCGTTTTTCGTTTTCTTAGCATTGCGTGGCTCCGCTACTCATCGCCGAACGTTCGCGTTCAGCGGGCGGCGCGTCTTCGCGGCGATCCGCTGCAACGCATTGTTCGGCTCTGCACAATTTAGCCGTCCGTACAGGTTGGTGGCTCATTAGTGGGTTCCGACAAGATGACCCAGTTGCCGTCTGGATCTCGAAAGCCAAACTCTCGCCGGCCATACGAGTAGACCTCGGGACCCCATTCAACTTGTGTCCGGTTCTGCACAGTTGCATGAAGCTCTACGAGTTCCTCCACATCCAGCCACAACGTCGCCGACGCGTTTGACCCGGATCCCGCGTTCGGATCTTGTCCGAGCTGCAGACGTAGACCATCTCTGTTGAGAATGGCGAACTCTGGATTCTGCTGCGGCCAGAGGGTCGCAATCTCGAACCCGAGTATCCCCTCGTAAAAGGCGGCGCTCCGTGCCACATCCGTGACGGGTAGCCGCGCCTCAATAGCGTTAACTCGCGCCATATCTCATCTCCTTTGAAGCCGAACGCTGCCGCTGAGCCGCGCGGCGGGAAGACACAAACGAAAGGCGCATCAGTTTCACCGCGTCGGCTCCAGAGGCTTGTTCGAAGGCGGCAAAACCCGACATCGCACCACCACTCCAAGCTGGCACGAACACCGCGCGACACTCAAGCCGAGACCGATAGGAAGCGCCACCGCGCGTAACACCCAACTTCCAACCGGCCCCGCGACGGGAATTGGCGGGCCACTGCAGCCAACCCAAGCGACCGAACGCGAACATCGGTTGCGGCGGCAGAGCACTGCTCGATGACGAAGGCCACACAACAATTCCGTCTGAGCTTGCCACTTCAGCCCCTCAAAGCCAAAACGCCAGCTTTACTGCTCTTCCGCGTTCGAACGACCCTTTTGAGCCGCGCGGCGGGAAAACACCAGCGAAAGGCGCGTCACTTTCACGGCGTCGGCCTCCAAAAGATTGTTGGGCTTCAGACTCGGCCGAAACGCTAGCCAGACAGGAGGGAGATGTACCCAATGCGGCAGTGGCCGTATTCAAGGTTCGTATAGATAAGCACTGGTGTACCTTGTGCCTTCGCCATCATTAATGCCGCCGCATAGGTCTTGTAGTTGCTGTCAGTTTCATTCAGCCATGCCCAGCTAGCGCCGCCGTTGCACATGGTACTAACGCCGTTCAGTGTGACCCGAAGCGCGTAGTTGCCTGCAGCAGTCACATCGAGCGTGTTAATCGTTCCCGAAACAGAACCATCCCAAGCCAATGCGGTGGTTCCGGCAAGCATCGATAGCGTGGCGGCGAGAGTAATGACGCCGTTCGCGCGACAACGTGACTTCTTCATATAAGATCTCCCTGTTACAAAAGCTCAACATGAACTGCTTTTCTTCAAGCCCAACTACAAATAGACAACCCAAGTGACGCAATCCGTAGTGACAGCCAAACCGCGTCACGTCCTCGTATCAGCTTCCGTTCAAATGCTTGCATCGTGTTCTTTATCTGCCACCTTGGGGTGTTAGGCGGCGAGCTGTTTCTATTCGCAAGGCTAGTCTCGTATATTGCGTGCCGTCAATCGCCACGGATGGGCGTCACAACCACGGAGGGCTTATGTCGCGGAATCTCGAATCATCACCTCCAATGCGCTTATTGGAGCGCGTTCGCGAATTGATCCGGATCAGGCACTACAGCATTCGAACGGAACAAGCGTATTTGCAATGGATACGGCGGTACATTCATTTCCATAGCCGCAAGCATCCCCGGGACCTTGGTGCCGATGAACTCCGGTTGTTTCTAAGCGACCTCGCCGTTCGCTGCAATGTTGCGGCCGCAACCCAGAACCAGGCGTTGAACGCCATCTTGTTCCTCTATCGGGATGTACTGCAGATCAATCTACCGTGGATTCATGACGTTCAGCGGGCCAAGAAGCCACAGCGATTACCTGTCGTGTTGACGCGCAACGAAGTGAAACAGGTGCTGGCCAGGCTTGAGGGTACGGTGTGGCTCATGGCGGGACTGACCTACGGCGCGGGCTTGCGCCTTCTGGAGTGCTTGCGTCTGCGGGTCAAAGACGTGGACTTCTCGCGTTGTGAGGTCATCGTGCGGGACGGCAAGGGACAGAAAGATCGCGTGACAATGTTGCCGCAGAACCTGGTCGAGCCGCTCCGTAGCCACCTCGCCAAAGTGCGCCAACTACACGATCGAGATGTGGCCGAAGGCTTCGGGCACGTCTACCTACCATTCGCGTTGGAACGGAAGTATCCAAGTGCGAACCGTGAATGGAGCTGGCAATACGTCTTCCCGTCCAAACGACGCTCGATCGATCCCAGGTCGAAAGCTGAGCGCCGCCATCACCTCGATCCAGCCGTCCTGCAGCGGGCCGTGCGGAAAGCCGTTCGTGAGGCCGACATCCTCAAACCGGCCACCGTCCATACACTGCGCCATTCGTTCGCCACACACCTGCTCGAATCGGGGTATGACATCCGCACGGTGCAAGAACTCTTGGGTCACGCGGATGTGAAGACGACGATGATCTATACGCACGTCTTGAATCGGGGTGGTCGGGCCGTGTTGAGTCCGTTGGATGCTTAGTGGGATTCGGAAGTGCGCCGCTTCGCAGGGGAAGGGACGCATGAATGACTATCGAAGCAATCGTTAAAATTCAACAACTACACCCCCACCACCCGCCACGCCTTCAACACCGGAAAATACAACGCCGCCCTCACCTGCTCTCCGGGTCGGAACGCTCGCATCAAGTGCGCGTAGCGTGCGAGCTGCGGGCGATAGCGCTCGACTTCCGCATCGAGAAAGACCTCGAGACCGCCGCCTTCGTGTGTGCTCGTCTTGAAATCCACGATCCACCGCACGCCGTGTTCGTCGATGAACGTGCGGTCGATGATGCGGTGGATGATCTCGCCATGAAATACGCCGCTGAGGGCGAGCTCTGATTCCGCGCCGCGCACACGTCCGTCGAGGCCGAAGATCCAGCGGCCGCGGTCGTCGGCGAGTGTGTTTTCGATGGCCGCGATGACACGGTCACATGCGAGCTCGCAGCGGTCGGCTGGGATGCCGAGCTCACTCAACTCGGCGAGCAAGCGTGCGCGTGCGGAGCGCAGTCCAGTTGTAGCACCTTGACGGCTCATGCGATCGAGCTCGCGATGCACGAGGGTTCCGATGTGACGTGCGGTTTCACTCGCCCAATCGAACTCCGGTTGTTCCAGACCCGATTGATCCACGCGGGTGATGGGCGGAAGTTGAACGGCCGCGCCAGGCGCTGGCGCCTGCCAATCCAGCGGTAAGCGTTTCAAGGGTACGGAGCGTCGCAGTTCGATCGGCAGCTCGGCTTGCGGGCTGCGTTCGTTGAAGGCGGACTCGAACGCTGGCCGCACTTCTTGCCAGAGCATGGACAGCATCGAGGTGCGATTCGGCGCAGCCAACTCGACCGCACCAGTCTTCGCCTTCACAGCGACTGTTCCGAGCAGGTGCAGGTCTCGCTTCGCACGTGTCGCTGCAACGTACAGCAGACGGGCACGCTCGTGCTCGCTGCGTTGTTGTTCCAGCAGCTCGACCCAGCGGTAGACCGGATCCGTGTCTGACCCTGCGGCGGTGAGCGGTGCAAGCACGAGGCCGTCAGCCACACCGGCAACTCGGGTCCAGCGCAGCAATGGACGGTCGGCGCCGCGCATGAAGCGTTCCAAGCCGGGAACGATGACCGTGTCGAACTCCAATCCCTTGGCTTTATGGATCGTCATGATCTCGACGCGAGCGGTGGCCTCCGTTCGTGGCCGCGCACAGAGCCCTTCGAGTTGCTCTTCGAGCCGCGTCACCTCCTCGAGATCACCGGCGACATGCAATGCATCCAAGCGCCGGAAATAGGCTTGCGCATCTTCGAGGTCCTGCTCTTCTCGGCGCGTTGCGGGCCCGCCGAGCGCATTCCACGTACGTTCCACCCAATCGCGCAAACTGGCGCGCGAACGTTCATGCAGCGCCTGCTCCAGCACCGTGAACGTGCGTGTGGCTCGCGTCCGCCCCTCTGACGAAATCGGCACGCCCTCGTCTTGAACCGCCTGCTGCAGCAGCTCGCGCACGGTTGCAGCCCCTCGATCCGCCGCGATCACATGCAGATCAGCCAATGTCAGACCGCACCATGGCGCGCGCAGCACTGCAACCCATGCCGTTCGATCCGCGAGGTGCACGAGCGCACGTGTCAGCGCGATGAGATCCTGCACGACGGGACGATTCGCGAGCGGCTGTATCTCCACGGCCTGATGCTCGATACCCGCTCGCTGCAACTGCTCGGCGATGAATCCCACATGGGTTCGGGCGGCGACGAGGATCGCGATCGTTCCGCGATCATCGCTCGACAATGCCTCTCGCACGATGTCGACCACCGCGCCCGCGGTCGCCAGCGCGGAAGCCTGGATGCGGGCGTGCATGTGAACTCCGCCGCCCTCTTCCGTTCGGGCTGCAACGCTTGCGCTGTATTTGACGGCACCTTCTTCCAGCTCGTCCCGCGGCGGAAACACCTGCGGAAAGACACGGTTCACCCACTCGACCACGGCAGGGTGTGAGCGGAAGTTGGCGCTCAACATCAGCGGCTCGAGCGGCAGGTGTTTCA
Source organism: Steroidobacteraceae bacterium (assembly GCA_035276085.1). Lineage (GTDB taxonomy): Bacteria > Pseudomonadota > Gammaproteobacteria > Steroidobacterales > Steroidobacteraceae > DATELY01. Next base: position 4,724 of record DATELY010000087.1, read on the forward strand.
GCCCGCCTTGCTGCAGCTCGAGAAACAGCCCCACCTCCGCCTGGCGGAAGCGATAGATCGACTGCATCGGATCGCCGACGCAGAAGAGCGTGCGCCCATCGTTGGGCATCCAGCCGGCGGTGAGCCGTTCGAGCAGATCGAGCTGTGTGAACGACGTGTCCTGAAACTCATCCACCAGGATGTGCCGGAGCTGGTAGTCGAGCGCGAGCGCAAGGTCCGTTGGCTCCTCGGCAGAGCCCAGCGCACGCAGAGCGCGCAGCGAGGATTCGACATGATCCGCGCGGCCTTGCTGCTGAAACACGAGCTGCAGTTCGGCAACGGCCACGGGCAGGACTTCGAACAAGGCTTCCAGCATGTGCCACTGCTCGTCGGCATACGTCGTGCCCGGCAACGTTCGAAGCATTCCCAGTTGACTGCAAAGCGTCACATCCTCCGCTATCTCTTCGAGCATGCGTTCCATGCGCGCCTTCACGGCGGCGTTGGTGGTGGGAAAGCCCTGCTTCTTCGTCACCTGCCGGTAGAACTGACCGTCCTGTTTCAGGAACACATCGGCGATCGCCTGCCACGCGCGGAAGCATTCGCTGTCGGGCCCCGGCGGTTCATCGCGTTGCAGACACGCTTCCAGCAGCGCGCGCCGTTCCCCATTCAGCGCATTCTCCAGCAGGTTACGCGCGCCATAGCGCGTCAGCTCCCACAGCTCACGGCGTCTCTCGACGGCAAGGGCGTCACAGAGCGCTTCCAAATGATGTTGGATGACGGCTTGCAGTACGCGCTCGACAGTCGCGCGCAAATCGCGGCTGTTGCGCGCGTGAACGACCGAGTGCAGCCACTGATCGCGCCGCGACAGCAGATCGCGAAGCAACCCGAGCAGTGCATCGACGCGATGCCCGAGGTGCACGATGAGCGTTTCCAGATGGTGAGCGACGGGACTGCCATCGCCCAGCCGTTCCAGCAACCGCTCGCACGCCGTTTCATAGAGGGGTCGTGCATCGTCGAGAGGCTCGAACGAAGCACCGATGCCCGAGAGAATCGGCAAGCGTCGTGCGAGCAAGCCCGTGAGTGCATCGATGGTCTGGATGCGCAGTCGCGACGGATGCTGCGTCAAGTTCCAACCGCGAGCCGCATCCACGTCGCGAACGGCGCGCGCCAGTGTCCACGTCAGGCGTGCATGAGCCACGATGGGAATGGCGTCGCTGGACGCCGATTCGAGCGCCTTCACGATGCGTGCACGCATCTCCGCCGCAGCCTTGCGCGTGAACGTGATCGCAAGCACTTGCTCGGGGTGCTCCACCGTCGTGAGCAGACGCAAGTAACGCTGCGTCAACAGCTCCGTCTTCCCCGATCCCGCCGGCGCCTGAACGATGAACGACTGTTCTGGATCGAGCGCCCTCGAACGTGCCAGCGAGTCGATGGTGGCCGCGTCCTGCTCACTCATCCTCGATACCCATCTCTTCCGGATCCACTTCGTCGCGCTCGTGGATGCGGCAGAACGTGGACAGATGGCAGTACGTGCACGCATCGGGCAGCGGATCGACAGGAGACTCGCCCCGCACGTAGTCCATCGCGAGCGTGCTCAATGACTGCTGCCACCGTTGGAGCAGTGCCTGCCAATCGATCGGCGGATCGAACACGCGTCGCGTGCCATAGGGATACGGCACGATGCCAGGCGCGATCTCGACGCCATTGCTCCAGCCGCGATACTCCACGGCACCCGGTGCGAGCACGGCGAATGCAAGCCCCGCCAACTCATCGGCATGCGCCAGCGCATACAAAGGCAACTGCGGTTTACGCGGCCGGCCGGGCCAGACGTCCAGCCAATCGCGAGGCTCGTTGGCAGCGCCCAATTTGTAGTCGACGATCAGACAGCCACTCGCCAGCTGATCGATGCGGTCGGGCTGCAAACGCAGTTGCAAGCCGGCGATCGTGTAGGACTCATCGCGCTCGGCGCGACGGATCGTGAATGGCGGTCGATGTCGATCGATCTCGAGGAGCATCAGGACTTGCTGGGTCACCTGTTCGACGGCGAGTCGGGACAGCGTCGCACGAGCGCGTGTCGTCGATGGAATGACCTGATGCGCATGCAGTTGCGCAAGCTCGCGAACGCAGTCCCGCGACGCCATCGGGTCCAGTGCCAACAGCCGCGCCTGATCTCCCAATTCGAGCCACAGCGATTCGAGGACTCGATGCAGCAGCTTGCCGCGATCGGCCGGCTCCAGACCCGAGCTGACACGCGCCAGCGGTTCGGCTCTGAGCCTGAGCGTGGCCTGCGCGCGAAAAGCACACAGCGATTGCAACTCGAGCGTGCGCGCGCCTCCGCGTGCGACGCGTTCCTGCAATGCCGGCGCGCGATCGTCGGCAAGCACTTCGAGCGCGGGGCGCGCTGCGAAGATGGCGTGCTGCCAACTGACGTCAGCCTTAGGCAACGCCACCTCACCTTGCGGCAGAAGTCCCAGCAACGGGCTCATCTGCAACTCGGCATCGCCTTCCGCACGCGGCCAACTCAACACGATCGAGGGTGCGCTGGACAACAAGCGCTCGAGCCGGATGCGTGTGTGCTTGAAGTTCGCATCGGCCGACGACTCCGGAATACCCGCCAGTCGTTGCAACGCGAGTGGAATCAGTGGGTCGGGGTTGATGGGTGCAGGCAACTGGGTCGCGTCGAGCCCCGCAATCCACACGGCATCGAAGGACATGCCCGCGACCGTCGTTGGATCGATGATCGTAACGGCCGCTGCGGGAGTTTCCGGTTCGAACGGCGTATCGAGAGCGAGACGGCCGAGCTCACGAAGCGCCTGGGCCAGTGACAGCGGCGCGGTCACCGCATCCAGGCTTCCAAGCTCCGCCAGCGAGCCTTGGAACTTCACCATCGTCTGTTGCTCCACGCTGGAGAGCGTGCGCTCTCCCGGCCAACCGAAGGCACGCAGCAGTGCGTGGAAATGCTCGGCCCACGTGCTGGGTGCTGCGCGCGATGGCAGCGCTCGTTGCAGGCGCGTGACTTCGCGCATGGCGAACTCCAGTTGCGTGCATTCGTTGACAGCTGCCCAACGCTCCAGCTCGATCGCATCCCAGCGGTCGCGCTGCTCCTGTCGCAAGCGCGCATCGGCCCGTGCACGCACATCGCGCTCGAATTCAGCCGCTCGCAGAAAGGGTGAGCGCAGCACGCGCCCAGCCACACGGCTGTTGCACTGACCTTGCACGAGGTGCAGACACAGCAGCGCCGCATCGACGAGGGGAAACTGCGCGAGCGGTTGTGGTGCCGCGATGATGAACGGCGGCGGCGCAATCGCGTCGGTCAAACCGCGGCTCGACGGTGCGAACACTTCTTCGAAGCGCCTCCTGATCTCGTCATGTCGGGTCGCCACATCCGCGATGATGATGGCGATGGAGCGCTGCCTGGCCTCCACGTGCTCACGAGCCCACCGTGCGGCCGCTTCGATCTCCGCCTCGCGATCCTGCCAACCGACGACGACGACGTCGGAGGCCGGACTTGGCGCAGCAATCGAACGAATCGATCCCTGCCCTTCCCAGCGGGTGATGAGTCTTTGCAGCGCGGGCGTGTGAGCATCGAAGCCCACGAGCGCGATCGGCTCTGGCGGTGTCAGGTTTCCATCCCAGGCCCACGGGATGAGCTGGGCTTCGTCCATGACTCGCAGCGATGCGCAACGCTGCATGAACTCGAGCGACCACGCGTGCAAGGCTGCTGCCTCTTCGGAATCGAACTCCAGCAGTCGCTCGATCGGAATCAGATAGTCGTGCAAGCGCCGCCAGCTGCGCTGCGCGATGCGGGCTGCCGCGCTCGGATTGAGCAGCCCTTGCGCGAGTGGATGCGAAACGACGATCTGCTCCCAGATCAGCCGGGCCTGCGCCGGGCTCAACAGACGCAGCGGCTCATTCGTCTTGCCGCGAGCGCGCGCATCCAGCCACTGCTGACGCAGCCACGTGGTCCACGGCAACACGACCGGCGTACGCCACGCGGTCAGCGACTGCTGTTGTGCGTGTGTGGCGTAAGCAATTCGGAGCGCGTGAGCGAGGCGACGACTGGCGGTGAGTACGGTGACGCCGGTTGCAAGTAAGTGATGAAGGTCCACGGGGGTGGACTATAGCTGCGGTGGGCACATCACCGTAGTGTGGTGACTGCGGCTCGGTGATGCTGCCCCCACCCCAGCCCTCCCCCGCTGCGCAAGGGAGGGAGTAAGAGCGCTGCTACGAATACGACAACTGCGATGTCTTGCCCCCTCCCCTGCGCAGCGGGGGAGGGTTGGGGTGGGGGCAACCCGCGGAGCGCTACTTCTTCCCCGCCTGCAGCACCTTCAACTCTGGCGCCGGTCGCGATACCGGCTCGTCGCCGTTCGCATAGCTGTCCAACACTTCCTCCATGCGATTGAACACATCCGCGATCACTTCGGCACGCGGGAGGTTGGTGATGCGGAAGTAATTGCGATAGGGCGTGTTGAAGCTCGTGCCCGGCGCGATGAGCACGTGCTTGTGCTCCAGCAGATCCATGGCGAACTCCTGGTCGTCGAAGTTGGGCAGCACGTCGGAACGGATACCGATGAAGCCGTAGATCGCGCCGCGCGGGCTCTGTGCTTGCAGGTACTTGCTGCGCGCAACACCTTCCAGGATGGCCTTGCGCGACTCGAACAACCGTCCGCCGGGTTGCGTGAGCTCGTAGATACTTTGATAGCCGCCCAGTGCCGTCTGCACGGCCCATTGACCCGGCACGTTGCTGCACAATCGCAGCGATGAGAGCTTGTCCATGGCACCGATGTACTCGCGGGCATGCTCGACATCGCCGGAGAACACCGCCCAGCCGACGCGGTAACCGCACGCGCGATACACCTTCGACAATCCGGACAGCGTGACGCACAACGACGTATGAATCAGCGTCGCCATCGGCACGAACTCGGCACCGTCGTAAAGAATCTGGTCGTAGATCTCGTCGCTGAACACCACGAGATGGTGCTTCTCCGCCAGCCGTGCGATCGCCTCGAGCGTCGCGCGCGAATACACCGCGCCGGTGGGGTTGTTGGGATTGATCACGACGATGGCACGGGTGCGTGCGGTGATGAGCGCTTCGATCTCTTTGACGTCGGGCTCGAAGCGGTTCTCCGGGCGACACGTATAGTGCACCGCCTTGCCGCGATTCAAGTTCACGGCCGCGGTCCACAGCGGATAGTCCGGACTGGGAACCAGCACTTCATCGTCATTCGACAACAGCGCACGCAGCACGAGGTCGATCAACTCGCTCACGCCGTTACCCATGAACACTTCCTCGGCGCTGACGTTGCGCACGCCCCGGCTCTGCTGCTGCATCACGATCGCTTCGCGCGCGGGAAAGATGCCCTTCTGATGGCAGTAGGCCTCGCTCGCTCGCAGGTTCTCGATCATGGCAAGCCGCATGGTTTCCGGCGTGCGAAAACCGAAGACCCCCGGATTGCCGATGTTCAGCGGCACGATGTCGTAGCCCTGCCGTTCCATTTCATGTGCACGACGCGCCAAGTCGCCACGGATCTCGTAGCGGACGCTGGCAAGGTGGGCACTGGGTCTGACGTTGCGGGTACTCATGGGCAGCACACAGGAATTTGCGAGAGCAGGAGCCTAGCAGATCCGTTATGTCGGAGTGGGATGGGAGCCGCAGAACGGCTACGGGCTACAGGCTACAGCAAGAGGTTCGGCCTCTGGCCGTTGCCCGTCACCCGTTGCCCGTCTGCCACTCCCGCCACCGATGACACGCCACTCGATGCCCTGCATCACCCTCCTCCTCTTCCGGCACCCGTTCCGCGCACACCGCGATCGCATAGGCGCACCGCGTCCGAAACACGCAGCCGCTCGGCGGATCGACGGGTGACGGCAACTCGCCCTTCAGAGTCGCCCGCGGGCGTGAGCGTTCGACGGTGGGATCCGGGACGGGAACCGCATCGATCAAGGCGCGCGTATAGGGATGCAGTGGTCGATGCAGAACACGAGCTGCGGGGCCCGACTCCACGACGCGTCCGAGATACAACACGAGCACGCGTTCAGCGAGCTGGCTCACGACGATCAAGTGATGACTGATGAACAGCAGCGCCATCTGCAACTCGGACTGCAGCGTACGCAGCAACTGCAGAATCTGCGCCTGCACCGACACATCCAGCGCGCTGACCGCTTCATCGCAGATCAACAGCGCGGGATGAATGATGACGGCGCGCGCGATGGCCACGCGCTGGCATTGACCGCCACTCAGCTCGTGCGGATAACGTGAGAGCAACGATTCGTCGAGCCCTGCTCGAACGAGCCACTGCCGCGCCAGATCACGCCGTGTCATGCGCGACAACTCCGGCCGCGCCGATGTCAGCGGCTCGACCACGCTCGCTTCGATCGTGAGCCGCGGATCGAGGCTCGAGAAAGGATCCTGAAAGACCATCTGCACTTCGCGCCGCAGGACTCGCAGCGACTTCGCATCAGCCATGTCGATCGTACGACCGCGCCAGCGAATCTCGCCCGCCTGCCGTGGCACCAGGCCAACGAGCGTCCTGGCAAGGGTCGACTTGCCGCAGCCGGATTCGCCCACGATGCCGACGATTTCTCCCGGATCCACGCACAGGTCGACGCCGTCCAGCGCGCGTAACTTGCGCTGCGCCGGCAACCGGAAATGCACGTGGATGCGGCTCGCCTGCAGCAGGGGATCGGCGCCGTCAGCTCTCGGCGGCATCGAAGAGAGCCGCGATTCGCGAGCCAATCTGGGAAACGGTGAAGGGTTTGGGCAACAGGCTCAGCGACTGGTCGGCGGTGTCGAAGGAATGCCGTTCGTAGCCCGTCGTGAATAGCACCTTGAGACCGGGGCGCCGCTCTTGCGCCATGCGAGCCAGATCGCGGCCGTTCAAACCACCCGGCAACACGATGTCGGTGAACAGCACGTCGAACGGTGTGTCCTGACTCAGGATCCGCAATGCCTCAGCGCCGTTGGCCGCTGCGACGACGTCATGACCGAGTTCGCGCAGGGAACTGACGGTGTACTCGCGCACGTAAGCGTCGTCTTCAACCGCAAGGATGGACTTACGCCCCACGGGCTTGAGCTTCGGCGCAGGTTCCGAACGAGTCGGTTCCAGCGCGGCCTGCAGCAATCGAGGCAGGTACAGATTCACGGTCGTGCCTGCGCCGATCGCGCTGTCGATGCTGATGTGTCCACCGGATTGCTTGATGAAGCCATAGATCATCGGCAATCCGAGGCCGCTACCCTGCCCCACGTCCTTGGTCGTGAAGAACGGCTCGAACGCATGCGCCAACACGTCGGGCGCCATTCCGGCACCCGTGTCGCGCACGGCGATGCGCACGTATTCACCCGGCGTCATGCGTCGCGCATCCGGATCGCTCACGGCGTCGAGCCACACGTTGCTCGTGTAGATGCTCAGCCGGCCGCCATTGGGCATCGCGTCGCGCGCATTCAACGCAAGGTTCAAGAGTGCGTTCTCCACCTGATTCGGATCGGCGCTCGTCGTCCAGATCCTGGGTTCCAGGATGGCTTCGACCGCGATGGTCTCACCCAGTGTCCGTTGCAGGATCTCGGACATCTCCCCGATGAGCGCATTGACATCGATTGCTTTGGGCTCGAGCGGCTGCTTGCGGGAGAACGCCAACAGTCGATGAGTCAGCGTTGCCGCCCTGCGCGCGCCATCGAGTGCCATGCCGGCAGCACGACGCAGTGAATCCTCCGGTAGTTGCCGCTCGAGGCGATCGAGATTGCCGATGATGACCGTAAGGAGATTGTTGAAATCGTGCGCGATGCCACCCGTGAGCTGGCCGACGGCCTCCATCTTTTGCGCCTGCCGCAGCTGCCCCTCCAACGCACGACTTTCCGTGACGTCGCGAGCACTGACGATGAGGCGCGCCGGCTTGCCGGCGGCGCTCCTCACGGGAACCGCAACGGCCTCGACGATCCTCCCGGCCACGGTCGTTTCGTATCGATAGGGCTGACCCGTGCTCAGGCATCCGCGGAGGTGCGCGGCGTCGCGCCGTGCCTCTTCCGGCTTCAGGATGCCCATGATGTTCCGGCCGATCACCTCTTCGCGTCGCACACCGTACAGCGACAGCGCAGCCGGATTGATGTCTTCGCAGATGAACGTGCCGTCGTTCATTGCGCTGAGAATGACGTGATACTCCGCCGAGTACTCGAAGAAGATGCGGGTTTGTTCCTGCGTAGTGAGCAGCTGTGCCGTGCGCTCTTCGATGCGTTGCTCGAGCGTCTCGTTCGCGCGCCGGAACGAATCCTCTGCCAACTTGCGTTCAGTGACGTCCGTACCCTGGATGAAAATGCCTGTCACTGCGCCGTCGTCGTCGAGGAGCGGCTGGAACAGCAGATCGATGTACATTCCGTCCAGGTGCGCACCGGGCAGACGCTGCACCGAGATCTGCATGTTGCGGCCGACGAACACCTGACCGGTGCGGTAGACATCGTCGAGCAATTCGAGATAGCCCTGGCCATTGATCTCGGCCAACGCTTCGCCGACGCGTTGCCCGATGATGTTGCGATGGCCGATCACTTCGTAGAAGGCGGCGTTAGCCAACGTGAGCGTGTGCTCCGGACCTCTCACAACCGCGATGAAACCAGGTGCCTGGTGGAAGAGGCCGAGGAAGTAGTTGCGTTCGGCACCGAGCAGTCGATTGCTTTCTTCGATCGCTTGCAGGGTCGCGGTACCTTCCGTCGCTGGCACCTCGGTTCCCACCGACGGCAGACGGCCGATGAGCAAGCGTCGCAATCGACACAGCTCGCTGATTTCTGTCGGCTGATGCAGGATGAACCGCACCGCTTCGTTGGAATCGACGACGGGGGTATTGGTGATCGACCAATACCGCTCCTCCGATCCAATCGACGAGCGGCTCGGAGTATTCGATTTGAGCAACGGCACCGTGTGCGGCGCGCGGGTACGACACGCGATGTCCAGCGACTGACGCAGATCGTGCATGCCCGCTGCCGAGCCGTCGTGCAGACTGCCGGGAAAAATCGCGAACAGTTTCTGACCGATCAGCGCCTCACGCGGCCGCAGGGACGCGGTCACATACGCCGCGTTCGCCTCGATGATCGTTCCGTCGGGCGCGAGCAGCGCGATGGGATGCGCAGAAACGTCGAACAATGTCCGAAAGTCGCAGTCCCCCAGCTGACTGCCTGTGGCGGCGCTCGATAGGCGCTTCGTGCCGTGATGCGAGAACATGAACCGTACAGCTATGCAGTGTTGTATCCGCTGCCTTTGCAACTCGTCATTCTTGCGGACAGCCCGACTCTAACGCAGTTCGCGCAAACGGTGTGAACTGTCGCTGCTCCCCGCCGCAGCGAACCGGAGCGCCTGCTCGCGACTTGTATACGCGCCCCGGCTGACGCGTGTCAGCGGCTTGTCCATATATACACCGGCCAAACATCGTGGACTATTTCGATCTTCTGCAATGGCCTGCCATGCTCGTCACCGTCACGGCCGCCTGGCTCGTAGCCTCGCAAAAAACGGGCAAGCGCAAAGTCGGCTTCTGGGTGTTTCTGCTGAGCAACATGCTCTGGGTCATCTGGGGACTGCACGACGGTGCGTATGCCCTGATCGCGCTGCAGGTCGCCCTGGCGGCGCTCAACATTCGCGGCGCGTACAAGAACGATCGCACGCCCGCGCCTGCATCGTCCTGAAGCGGAATTATTCCAGCTCAGCGAAGCAATATCGCTGCGCGCCGAATTCCGGCGGGCTCACATACTCGCGCAGCCCCGTGACCGTCACGCTCAAGATCTGATTCATCAATGGGCTGGCGCATACAAATGTGTGGAATTCTCCGTTCTCACCGCACGGACAAACGCCGGGCGGCAGATCGGCGATGAACTGCTCGTCATACATGCGCCCGCAGAAGCTGTCGTCGAGGTAACGCGAATCCGTGCATACGACGACGGCGCGAATGTCCTGCGCCAGGATGTCCCGGGCAACGGCTTCCCGTGCCTCACCCCACAAGGGCAGCTCGGGTACGAGCCCGGCGTTCGCACACACCTTCTCTTCCCATTCCCGATGCGGCACCAAATCGATGTCACCGAATACCATCAGGCCATGACCTTCATCTCGCAACGTACGCAGGGTGGCCGTGAACACGGCTTCATACTCTGCCCACGTTGCCGCTGGCGCGACCAGCCGCACACCCAATGCGTCGGCCTGCGCCTGGAGCAAGTGTCGCGGCACGCCGTGCGATCGATTGCGCATGGCAGTTTCGTCGAAGACCGTGACCATGGTGCGCACGTCGATGCCGCACTTGTGCGCGCGCAACAACGCGAGCATCGAATCCTTGCCGCCACTCGAAGACCAGGCTGCGGGGGCTGAAGGCGTCGGGGTCATGGGATCAGTATGTCGTTGTGTCGGAGTGGCGAGGATCGCACTACCGCGTGGGCGCCGCCAGCACACCGGGCACCGCTACGCCTGATGTTCGGTCCATCGTGGCACGGCGGCCAGCAACTCACGGGTGTACGCGTGGGCCGGCCGCGCGAACAGAGTCCCCGCGTCCTGCAGCTCGACGAGCTCGCCAGTTCGCATCACTGCGACGCGATCCGCGAGCGCGGCAACGACACCGAGATCGTGGGTGATCAGGACGAGCGTCTGTCCCGCTGCACGCACCTCGCGTAACAGCTCGACGATCTGGCCTTGTACGCTGACATCGAGCGCAGTCGTCGGCTCGTCGGCGATGACCAGAGCCGGTTCGAGCAACAGCGCCATGGCGATGAGCACACGCTGCCGCAACCCGCCGGAGAGCTCATGCGGATACTGCTGCAAGCGCCGTCTGGCATCCGGTACCTGGACGCGTTCGAGGAGTGCGAGCGCCTGACTCATCGCTTGCTCGCGCGACAGACGTCGATGCGCACACAGGCCTTCGATCATTTGCGTGCCGATGCGCAGGTGCGGCGTGAGCGCGCTCAGTGCATCCTGAAAGATCATCGCGATCTGCGAGCCGCGAATGGTGCGCAGTGTGGCCTCGGTCGCGCCGAGCAATTCCTGATCGGCAAACCGCGCGCTGCCGCTGACGATCGCTCGCGGCGCAAGCAGGCCCAGGCATGCTAGACATAGCTGTGTCTTGCCGGATCCAGATTCGCCGACGACCGCCAGACACTCGCCGCGCTGGACATCCAGCGTAATGCCGCGCAACGCGTTCACAGTGTCCTGGCCTCGAGGGTAAGACACGCGCACGTCGCGCAGTTGCAGCAGCGGCGAACTCATGCGCGCGGCTGCGCGGTGCGCGGGTCGAGAGCGTCGCGCAGTGCATCGCCGAGCGCATTGAGGCTGATCAGCAAAGCGCACAGGCAGACGGCCGGAACCAACAGGATCCATGGCGACGTTTCCATGTCCGTCGTGCCTTCAGCGATCAGTCGGCCCAAGCTCGTGAACGGCTCCTGCACGCCGAGCCCAAGGAACGACAGGAAGCTCTCGAACAGAATCACCTGCGGAATCGTGAGCGTGGCGAAGACGATGACCGGGCCGCTCACGTTGGGCACGATGTGGCGCCAAAGAAGCAACCACGTCGGCACATTCGCCAGCACCGCCGCATCGATGAACTCGCGCTGTCGCAATGCCAGCGTCTGACCGCGCACGATGCGAGCCATCGTGAGCCAGCCGACCGCACCGATCGCAATGAAGATCAGCGGCAAGCTGGAGCCGAAGAGCACCGTCAGCACGATGACGAAGAAGATGTACGGCAACGAATACAACACATCGACGACGCGCATCATCAAAGCATCGACCCGGCCGCCCACATAGCCGGCGACCGCACCCCAGCTCACCCCAATGACGCAGCTGACGGCGGTTGCCGCCAGCGCAATGAGCAGTGAGATACGCAGTCCGTAGGCCACCCGCACGAACAGATCGCGGCCGGCTGAGTCGGTACCGAGCCAGTGCGATCCGGCGCTGAGCGGTGGCACGGCAAAATGATCCCAATCGATCGCATCGATGTCGTACGGACTGATCAACGGCGCAAGCAGTGCGGCCACCGTCAGCACAGCCAGCACCCACACACCGATGCGCGCACTCTGCCGCGAGTGGAATCGCTGCCACGCACTTGGCTGAGACATCGCCACAGCACTCATCGGCCGCTGCCCATCTTCAGCCGCGGATCCAGTACGCCGTACAACAGATCGACGAGGATGTTGAGCACGATGATGAGCGCGGCATAACAAATGACGACGCCCATGACGAGCGTGTAATCGCGATTGATCGCGCCTTGCACGAAGTAACGTCCGACGCCCGGCAGCGCGAAGACTTGCTCCACCACCAGCGATCCAGTCAGAACACCCGCGGTGGCGGGTCCGAGATAGCTCACAACGGGTAGCAAGGCGGGCGGTAACACATGACGGATCAGGACGTGGGTCGTCGCCAGGCCCTTCGCACGTGCGGTGCGGATATAAGGCGCGCTCAATACTTCCAGCACGCTGCCACGCATCAAGCGTGCGATGTACGCGATGAACGGCAACGCCAGCGTCAGCACGGGCAGCACTCGATGCGCCGGCGATGCATCGTCCCAGCCCGCGACGGGAAGCCAGTGCAGATGCACACCGAACACCAACGCCAGCAGCGGCGCCAGCACGAACGCCGGCACCACGATGCCTGTGAGCGCGAGCGACATCACCGTCACATCGAGCCACGCGCCGCGATACAGAGCGGCGAGTACGCCGAGCGGCACGCCCAAGAATACGGCAACGAGCATGGCCCACGCGCCCAGCTCTGCGCTCACGCGCAGTCCAGCGCCGATCAACTCGGAGACGCTTTGATCTTTGTATCGAAAGGACGGACCGAAGTCGCCGCGGGACACGCCTTGCACATAGGCGATGTACTGCGCGATCAGCGGGCGATCCAACCCATACGCCGATTCGAGATTGCGCCGCACCTCCGGCAGCAGCGCCTGCTCTTCATCGAAGGGGCCACCCGGCGCCAGCCGCATCAGGAGGAATGCGGCGGTGATGATGACTAGAAGCGTGGGGATGGCGGAGAGGATGCGCAGTAGAAGGGCTCGGAACATAGCGGCAGGCTAGCTGGTCAGCTGGTCTGCTGGCCAGAAGCGCTTCGATGCTTCTGGCCAGCAAGCCAGCAGACTAGCGAGCCAGTTGGCCTGCTCTCAGTACTCCGCCAGCAACGACCCAAACCCATCCACCTTGTCATCGATCCCGTTCTGTCGCAGCGCCTGCCAGTACGTGCACGTGTTCATCGCGAGGACCGGCTTCCCGAGCCAACACTCGGCCTCGGCGGCGACGGCCGCGAATGCGAGATTGGTCCCGACCTGCATGATCAACTCCACGCTCGGATCGTCCACTTCGCGCACCGCCCGACGCAGACGCTCCTGCGGCTCGTGCGCCATCAACAAGGGACTGTTGCATTTCAAGCCGAGCAGGTTCACCACTTCGTAACCCATGTCGGTGAACGTGCGGCGCACTTGGGCATCGCCGGACGGCATATAGGGCGAGATCAAGGAGATGCGGCGGATGCTGCCGTAACGACGGATCGCGGCGTCGCAGGCGTGCACACCGAGCACGACGTTCGCGCCCGAGCGTGTCTCGAGATGCGTCTTCAACGCGCCGGGATCCAGCACGCCATCCCAGAACGCTTCCACTCCGAGGCCGAACACGATGCTCATCGGGGAACAGCTCATCAGCACATCGACGGCGGCTTCGGTGGCTGCGCGCACTTGCGCCATCATCGCGGCGAACTCGGTCTCGCTGCCGACAGGCGTGTCGGGAATGACCATGCGATGCATGTGATTCGTCACGCCACGTGGGCGCATGGCATCGAATTCGGGTTGCACGATCGTGTTGGTCGCCGGCGCGATGACGCCGAGCTTGGCGCGCGGTCCAAGAGCATCGGGCATGACAGCCTCCTTCGTCCGCAATTCGAGGGCGTAGCAGCCTGTCGGACTGAGGTGATCGCCGCCGCAGTAGATCGATCCCAAGTCCGACAGGCTGCCAGTGTAGCGACGGCCAGCGTCGCCGCCGTAGAGAACGACAGAACTGCGACACAGCTTCAGAAGTACCGCGACGGTTGACGGCTGGCGGTTGACGGCCAGAATGCCGTGGCCGAATCGCCCGCCGCCCACCGCCGATTGTCCATTCATGCCGCTACTTCGTCTCGACAAAGTCTCGCTCGCCTACGGACTGCGCCCATTGCTCCGCGACGCGAACCTGGAAGTGTTCCGTGGGGAGCGCGTGTGTTTGATCGGGCGCAACGGTGAGGGCAAGTCCTCGCTGCTGCGGCTGGTCAGTGCGGAGATTCAGCCGGACGAGGGCGTGGTCTGGGTGCGGCCCGGGATCAAAGTCGCGAGGCTGGCGCAGGAGGTTGCGCTGGACAGTCCGGAGAGCGTCTTCGATGTCGTGGCCGGCGGTCTGCCGCGCGTCGGTGCCCTCCTCGTTCGCTATCACGACGTCGCGCAGCGGGTCGCAGCGACACACGCCGCCGCCGACCTGAAACACTTGAGCGAGCTGCAACAGGAATTGGAAGCGCTGGACGGTTGGCGCATCGAGCAGCGGGTTGAAACCGTCCTGTCGCGGCTGAGCCTGGATGGCGCGGCGCCGATTCAATCGCTCTCCGGCGGTTGGCGCCGGCGCGCGCTGCTGGCCCGCGCGCTGGTATCGGAACCCGATCTGCTCTTGCTGGATGAGCCCACGAATCATCTCGACGTCGAGGCCATCACCTGGCTCGAAGAGACGCTGCTGGAGTGGCCGAACGCACTGCTGTTCGTCAGCCACGATCGCGCCTTCGTACGCCGGCTGGCAACGCGCATCATCGAGCTCGATCGCGGTGCTCTGACGTCCTGGCCCGGTAATTACGACGAGTACGTCGAACGGAAGGCGCAGCAGCTCGAAGTCGAGGCACAGCACAACGCACTGTTCGACAAGAAGCTCGCACAGGAAGAGGTGTGGATTCGCAAGGGTGTCGAAGCGCGGCGCACGCGCAATGAGGGCCGCGTACGCGCGTTGTACGCCTTGCGGGAGGAACGTCGACGGCGACTCGATCGTTCGGGTCCGGCGCAGCTGCAACTGCAGGACACGGAAAGCTCCGGCAAACTGGTGTTCGAAGCGGAGCATGTAACGCAGCGCTTCGGCGACAAAGTCGTGATCCGCGATTTCTCCGTGCGCATCATGCGAGGCGATCGCATCGGCATCATCGGCCCGAACGGCGCGGGCAAGAGCACGCTCATCAAGCTGCTGCTCGGAGAGCTCGAAGCGGCGGAAGGTCGCGTACGCCAAGGCACGCGCCTGCAGGTGGCGTACTACGATCAACAGCGCGAACAGCTCGATCCCACCCGCACGGTGATGGAGAACGTCAGCGGCACGAGCGAGACGGTGATCATCAACGGGCAACCTCGGCACGTATCGGGCTACCTGCGCGACTTCCTGTTTGCACCGGAGCGCTTGCACTCTCCGGTCAGCATGCTCTCGGGGGGCGAGCGCAACCGCCTGTTGCTGGCGCGGCTGTTCGCCCAGCCGGCCAATCTGCTGGTCCTCGATGAGCCCACGAATGACCTCGATGTGGAAACCCTCGAGCTACTGGAGCAGCTCGTGGCCGACTTTCCTGGCACCTTGCTGCTGGTCAGTCACGATCGCGCCTTTCTGGACAACGTCGTGACGGGCACGCTGGTCTTCGAGGGCAGCGGACACGTCCGCGAATATGTGGGCGGCTACACGGACTGGCTGCGGCAGCGACGCCCTACCCCGTCTGCCTCTACCAGGCCTCTGGCCAGCGCCGCTACGAGAGTGCCAGACAAAACCGAGACAGCCCCCGCGAAGCCCCGCAAGCGCTCCTTCAAAGATCAGCGCGAACTGGAGCAGTTGCCGGGCCGGATCGAGGGGCTGGAAGCCGAAGTCGAGCAGCTGCAGTCGCAGCTCAATGATCCGGCCATCCACAAGAAGCCGCGCAGCGAGTTCGCTGCGACACTCACGAAACTGGAGACGGTCTCCGCCGAGCTGGAGCGCTGTTACGCGCGCTGGCAGGAGCTCGAAGCGCCGTAATCAAGCGTCAGTTCGGGTCATCGGGCGAGTGCCCCGCGGGCGCGGCCTGCTCGTCCAGGGAGCGCCGATACAGGATGCAACCCGCCATGAATTGCGGCCAGGCCGGCACGACAGGCACGGGATCGGTCTTCTCCGGCAGCAGGCCCCACAGCGCGGGATGATGCCAACACAGGTCGTGACCGCTGCTGTCGCGGTGGGCGCGAATGCCCGCGCGGAGCATCTTCACCTCGGCAATCAGCTCGTCGCGCGACAGAGTCTCCAAGTCGGTATCCATGGCCCGCCCTCCAAGTGACGCCGCAAGTGTTCCTGAAACGGCTGCGGCACGTCCGCAGTTCAACGACCCGGTGCTGGAACAGCGTATCCGGCTGCCACCTCCGTCCTCCCACGAACCTATCTGGGCATCGTCTGCACCGTATGCCAACATACCGATTGTCGATTGCGAGACGCATCGGCAGCGCTTTTCATGGCAAGACGGTCTTTGACTCCTTTCCTGCGTTGCCGTAGCGTGCCCGCCCGCGGCCCGGCGGGCGTAACCACCGTTCGCCGCGATCCGTTTCTCATTGACGGCACCGCGCCGCGACGGTCGGCACTGCGACCCGACGCCATCAACGGCGGCTGCAGCGGGCCCGATTTAAACCAAGTACGTCAATCAGTGGAGCTTAGGCGTGAGCAAGATCCTTGTTGGCCTGAAGCGCGTCGTGGACTACAACGTTCGCGTGCGCGTGAAGCCGGATGGCACGGGCATCGTGACCGACGGCGTCAAGATGAGCATCAATCCCTTCGATGAAATCGCTCTGGAAGAAGCGCTGCGGATCAAAGAACGCGGCCTCGCCACTGAAGTCATCGTTGCCAGCATCGGTCCCGTCGATACTCAGCAGCAGCTGCGCACCGGCCTTGCCATGGGCGCCGATCGCGCGATCCTCGTGCAGAGCGATGTCGCCCTCGAGTCGCTGGCCGCGGCCCGCGTGTTCCTGAAGCTCATCGAGAAGGAAAGCCCGCAGTTCGTACTGCTCGGCAAGCAAGGCATCGATGACGACAACAACCAGACCGGTCAGATGCTGGCCGCGCTGTGGAATCGTCCGCAGGCGACCTTCGCGTCGAAGATCGAGATCGACGGCGGTAAGGCCAAAGTCACGCGTGAAGTCGATGCGGGTCTGGAAACGATCGAAGTCGATCTGCCCGCCGTGTTCACGAGCGATCTGCGCCTGAACGAGCCGCGCTACGTGAAGCTGCCGGACATCATGAAGGCCAAGAAGAAGCCGCTCGACATCCTGAAGCTGGCGGATCTCGGCGTGGATGCTCAGCCCAGGTTCAAGACACTGAAGTTCGAACCGCCCGCCTCGCGTCAGAAGGGGATTCTGGTGAAAGACGCTGCGGAATTGGTGAACGTGCTCAAGCAGAAGGGGTTGATCTAATGGCCAAGGTTCTCGTCGTCGCCGAACACGCCGGCGGCAAACTCAATCCATCCACTGCCAAGTGCGTTGCCTGCGCGAGCAGGATTCCGGGTGCGGAAGTCGATGTCGCGGTGTTGGCGGCCAACGGCGCTGAAGTCGCGGGCCAAGCCGCGGGCATCAGCGGCGTGAAGCGCGTGCTCAAGGTCGACAACGCCGCCAATGCCGAGCCGCTGGCCGCTGTGCTCGCGCCGCAAATCGCTGCGCTGGCTGCGAACTACACGCATGTGTTCGGACCCTCGACGACATTCGGCAAAGACTTGATGCCCCGCGTTGCGGCGCTGTTGGGCGTGGGCCAGTTGAGCGACATCTCCGCCGTAGAAGCAGCAAACCGCTTCCGCCGTCCGGTCTATGCCGGCAACGTGAACATCACGGTCGAAGTGCCGGCCGATCAGACGCTCGTTGCGACCGTGCGTGTGGCATCGTTCGAAGCGGCACCGCAGGGCGGCTCCGCCGCCGTCGAGAGTGCCAACGTGAGCGCGGAGATCCCGACGCACACGCGCTTCGTGGCGCGCTCGGCCGCCACCAGCGGTCGTCCCGACCTGCAGACAGCTTCGAAGGTCGTCTCGGGCGGTCGCGCGCTGGGCAGCGCGGACAACTTCAAGATCCTCTACAGCTTCGCCGACAAGATCGGCGCTGCCGTCGGTGCATCGCGTGCGGCCGTCGATTCGGGCTATGCACCCAACGATCTGCAGGTGGGTCAGACGGGCAAGATCATTGCGCCTGAGCTGTACATCGCCGTGGGTATCTCCGGCGCGATCCAGCACCTCACGGGTATCAAGGATGCACGCACGATCGTGGCCATCAACAAGGACTCTGAGGCACCGATCTTCGAGGTGGCCGACGTTGGCTTGGTCGGCGATCTGTTCAGCATCGTTCCTGAGCTGGAGAAGCTGGCTTGAGCGGACTACGGGCCACGGCTGACGGGTGACGGCCAGAGAGGACCTCTTGCCGTAGCCCGTGGCCTGTGGCCCGTGGCCTGTGGCCGTCTTACAGCTGTCCCAGCATGTGCTCGGCGCTGGAGACCTTGAACTCGCCCGGCCCTTCGACGTTCAGCTGCTTCACCACACCATCGTCCACGAGGACCGAGAAGCGCTGACCACGCAGGCCCATGCCGAAGCCGGTGGCGTCCAGCTCCAGCCCCAGCGCCTTCGCATACTCACCGTTGCCGTCGGCGAGCATCGTCACTTTGTCCGTGGCGTTCGCATGCTTGCCCCACGCGTTCATCACGAATACGTCGTTCACGGCCATGCAGGCGATCGCGTCCACGCCTTTGCTGCGGATGTCGCCGGCCTTCTCGACGAAGCCTGGAAGGTGCTTGGCGTCGCAGGTCGGCGTGAATGCGCCGGGGACGGAGAACAGGACGACCTTCTTGCCCTTGAACAGCTCATCGGTCGTGATCTTGCGCGGACCCTCCTTGGTCATCTGCATGAATGTGCCGGCGGGCATGCGCTCGCCGACCTTGATCTTGGGTGTGCTCATGTTGGCTCCTTCATTGATTTGCCATCGTTGATTCGAATCTTGCGCGCCGCTTGTTGCAGTAGCTCGAGCCGCGGCGAATGACCGCGCTGCAGCTGCTCGATCACCGCACGCGCGCACAACGCACCGATGACGTTGCCGGTGCCGTTGTAACCGCCAATGACCCACAGGTTGGGACGCAGCTCGGTAACCACGGGAATGCCATGCGGCGTATAGCCGACCGAAGCCGCCCATCGATGCGTGATGCGGGCATGCACGCGTAAGCGCTCGCGCAATGATACTTCCAGTGCTCGCTGGATGCGCGCACTCGTTTCCGCCGACGCAGTCCATTCTGCTTGCTCTGCCCGATCGCGGGCGCCGCCGAGCACGACGCGTCCATCAGGCCACTGTTGCCAATAGTCATAGCCCCAGCGCGCATACACGGGGCGCGTCAACGCAATCTCACTCGTGGGTTCGGTCGCCAGCATCTGCAAGCGTGCTGTGCGCACGTTGCCCAGCAACTCTGGAAACATCAGGTCCAACCGTCCGTCCACGGCGACGAGCACAGTGTCGCAGTGAATGACGGCACTCGGGGTGATCACCTGACCTGGCTCGCATTCGATCGCGCGGGTGCGCTCGAACAAGCGTGTGCCAGCGGCAACGATTTCGCTCGCCAGGGATCGTGCACGAACCAGTGGATTGAACACGCCGTCGGTCGGAATCAACAGCCCGCGACCTTCGGGCCCATCGTAAGGTTCGACTGCGAACCCATCTGCGCGCAACGCGTGCTGTTGTGCTTCGCAGTCGCGTCGCTCTTCCTCGGAGTCCGCAATGCGCAGTGAGCCCGTGATGCGAACGTGTGCGGGGGCCTGAGCACGCAGTGTCGCCAGCTCGACCAGCGTCTCGCGATACAGCGCAGCCGCAAGCTCACGACCGATCGTGGCGACCACCTGATGATGGAAGCGCGCCAGCCCGGCGAGGAGGAAGCCGCCATTGCGACCGGCGGCGCCCGCAGCCACCTCTCCGGCATCGATCCCGACGACACGCATCCCCGCCTGTTGCGCCGCTTGCACCGCCGTGAGGCCGGAGCCTCCGAGCCCGACAACGCACAGGTCGCAATGAATGTCTTCGTCGAGCGCTGCCAAGCCCGGCCAATGACCCTCGTCCCAGGAACACGCGCGGGATGCCGTCATGGGCAGATACTGCTGGCTAGCTGGCTAGCCGACCAGCCGACCGCTACATCAGCCTCAATGCACCGCGTGCGCCGAGGATGTGCGAGCGCATCAGCGATGCACTCCAGTCCGGATCGTGAGCCTCCAAGGCACGCACGATTTCCAGATGATGCGAAGCACTACGAATGAGGTCTTCGTCCTGATAGCTCTCGAACGTGCGCATCATGGTCGGCGCTTCGATCAATGCCGACAACGCGTTCACGAGACGCGGACTGCCTGCGATCTCCTGGATGCGCAGATGAAAGTGGCTGTTCAGATTGCCGATGCGCTCCAGATAACCTTCGCGGCGACTGAGTGTCTCGTGGTACTGATCTTCAGCCAGCTGGCGCAGCTCTTCGATGCCCGCGGATGAGATCCGATGTGCAGCGCGCGCCACACCATAGGATTCGAGCAATGCACGGAGCTCGAACACGTCCTCGCGATCTTCCATGGTCCACTCCGTAACGATGGCCCCTTGATGAGGGATGAACTCCAGTAGTCCTTCTGCGTGCAAGCGCCGCAGCGCTTCACGCACTGGCGTGCGACTCACGCCGGCATCTGCGGCGACCTGCTGCTCCGTAATCCGTGATGCTGCGGGATAAATGCCACGCACGATGCGGTCCCGAACGGTCTGATAAGCCTTGTCCACAGCCTTGGCCATGACGGTGCCTATATATGACGGTTTTTTTACCCGATGATGAAGTGTATACGCCGCAACGCCGCAGGAATGAACCGCGAGTTTTACCGACGGCCGCGCGGCCTGCGATGGGAAAGCACCGCAGCGCCCGATGCGCCGTGCACGTGCGATCGTGCTATGCACCAAGACTCCTCAGGTGCCGGTATCCACCAACCGTCGCTCGCGCCGGATCACGATGAACACGCCGATCAACGTGACGGCGCCACCGACGAACATGCGCCCGGTGAGGTGATCGTTCAGCACCGTGACGCCGAACAGGACGCCGAAGAGCGGCGACAGCAGCGTCAGCGGCGCAACGCTCGTCACGGGGTAGCGGCTGATCAGGTAGTACCACCCGGTGTGAGCAATGAGACTGGAGCCGAACACCGTAAACAGCAGTGCGAGCCACGCGTTCGTTCCTGCATGGGTCACTGCGCTCCACTGCCCTCGTTCTATCGCCAGACTGGTCACCAACAACATCGGCCAGCTCAGGGTGGCTACCCATGCCTGCACCTGAATCGCCGAAATGTTGTACAGGCGCTTGATATAGATGAGCCCGAGCGAGCCGACGAAGGTCGATGCCACGACCAGCGCCAAGCCAGGCCAGTAACTGAACACGCGAGGGTCGAAACCGATGATCGCGACACCCAGGAACGCCAACGCAATGCCGACCCGCCGCTTCCAACGAATGGTTTCGCCCAGCAACCAAACCGACAGCAGTGTGGAGAAGGGCACGCCCAGCTGAGTTGCAATCGCGACCGTCGATGCGTCGGCCGTGATGCGCAATCCGCAGAACAACAAGGCGAAGGCGATTCCGCCGGTGTAGAGCGCCGCGCGCGTGATGTTCGCCATCTGCCCGCTGTGCCAGCGTAGAAATGGCAGAAGACAGACACTCACCATGCCAAAGCGCAGCACGGTGAAGAACACCGGTGGGAAGTTCTGCACGCCGACCTTGCCGGCAATCAGGTTGAGGCCCCAGATCAGATTGATGAGGAGGAGCAACGAAAGATCCCGTGGCACCAGCTGACCGGCGCCTGCTGCCGCTGACTGAGCACTCATTGCTGGTCAGTACTTCGGGTAGCGACGCTTCAGTAGCGCGTACAGGGCCCGCACGCATTGGGCTTCGGCACCGACCGGACGCCCGGGACGGTCCTTGCTGTTCCATGCATAGAGATCGAGGTGCATCCAGGCTTTGCTCTCGTGGACGAAGCGCCGCAGAAACAGCCCACCGATGATCGCGCCCGAGAAGCCGCTGGTGGAGACGTTGTTCACATCTGCAATCTTGCTCGCGAGCTCGTCGTCATAGCCGGCCCAGAGTGGCATGTGCCACATCGGATCCGCCTCTCGCACGCCAGCGGCCAGCACCTCTTGCGCCAGCGCATCGTCGGGTGTGAACAGCGCCGGCAATTCCGGTCCGAGCGCCACTCGTGCGGCGCCCGTCAGCGTGGCCATATCGATCAACAGCTCCGGACGATCCGCATCCGCGAGCGTCAACGCATCGGCCAGCACGAGCCTGCCTTCCGCATCGGTGTTGCCGACTTCGACAGTCAGGCCTTTGCGCGTCTTCAGCACGTCACCCGGGCGATACGCGTTGCTCGAGATGGCGTTCTCGACGGCCGGGATCACGACACGCAAGCGCACGGGCAGCTCTGCGTCCATGATCGTTTGCGCGAGGGCGAGTGCGCAGGCGGCGCCACCCATATCCTTCTTCATGAGCAGCATCGACTGTGGCGGCTTGATATCGAGCCCGCCCGAATCGAAGCAGACGCCCTTCCCCACCACGGACACGCGGGGATGCGACGGGTTGCCCCACGTGAAGTCGATGAGGCGCGGCGCAATCGCACTCGCACGCCCCACCGCATGAACCGCCGGGAAGCCTTGCGAGAGCAGCTCATCGCCTACATGGATGCGCACCTCTGCACCATGGCGGTGGGCGATTTCGGAGGCCGCCTCCGCCAGATCAGCCGGTGTCAGATCGCCGGCAGGTGTATTGATGAGATCGCGCGCTCGCGTGAGCGCGGCGTGCAGTCGTTCGACCTCCTTCACATCGACGCCGGCCGGCACCTGCACTGCGATGTTACGGGGCGTGCCGCGACGATAACGCTCGAAGCGATACTGACCGTATGCCCAGCCCAGACAGAACTGGGTTGCTGCCGCCTCTGTCAGTTTGGTGTCGAGGTAGTAACTGCCATCAGCGATGCGGTCCGCGAGGCCCGCGCAATGCCATAGCGTAATGGGACCATTCGAGCGCTTGCCGACGCCCAACACGACGGCTCGCACAGCGCCGCTGCTGGAAGGCACCCAGGCGAGCTTCTGCCGTTCTGCCTTGAAACCGGTGGCGTTGAGCCAGGTGCGTGCGCCGTGATCCTGAGCCGCGAGCCATGTGCCGAAGTCCTCTTCGTGCACGAGGTGAAGCGGCAATGCATCCGGACGCTCTTCAGTGAAAAACATGAATATCGTGCTCGCCTGCGCGCTCGTCCGTTTCCATGCCGCGAGGATATCAGGCGCACCTTGCGTGACCATCGTGGGATGCGAGCCGGACATGGAACGGCTGCAGTGAAAGCACCACGTGGGCGTGGGTCGGGGTTGACAAAACGAGCGACC
This sequence comes from Steroidobacteraceae bacterium, assembly GCA_035276085.1. Lineage (GTDB taxonomy): Bacteria > Pseudomonadota > Gammaproteobacteria > Steroidobacterales > Steroidobacteraceae > DATELY01. The sequence goes on from DATELY010000087.1 coordinate 28,103, forward strand.
CTATGGTGCTATCCGCATGATTTTTTAGCCGTATCCTACTTCGTCGCGTCATGTCCATTCGCATCGTTTGCGCCATCGATTTCGGTGAAGTACTGCGCCTGCTGGTCGTAGGGCCCTGTGTAACTGTAAGGGGCGGGATGCGGTTCTGATTCGACAAGGTCGGATAGGGATAGACGAATACAGAACCCCGCACCGGCAGGCCCGAGGCGGGGTTCTTCGTTTTAGATCTCGATTCACCTAGGTCATCTCATTTCACAAACGACGGCAGACATCGGCCATTTACATTCGATTGGCGGGAGCTACTCATGCAGATCTATTCGCAGAAGGACGTCGACAAGAAAGCGCTCAGAGGCAAGCGCATCGCGATCTTGGGCTATGGAAGCCAGGGTCGCGCCCACGCATTGAACCTGAAGGACAGTGGCTTCGACGTCGTCGTCGGCGTGCGCAAGAGTGGCGACAGCTGGGCGAAGGCGAAGAAGGATGGCCTGCAGGTTGCCGAGCCGGCAGAGGCCGTCAAGGGCGCAAAGCTGGTTGCGATCCTGACACCGGATCTCACGCAGAAGCAGCTTTATAAAGACGTCGTCCGGAATATCGAAAAGGGCGCCACGCTCCTGTTCGCCCACGGCTTCAACATCCATTTCAAGCAGATCAAGCCGCGCAAGGATCTGGATGTCGTGCTGATCGCCCCGAAGGGTCCTGGTGACCTGGTGCGGCGTCAGTATCAGCAAGGCCGCGGTGTTCCTTGCCTCCTCGCCGTGTATCAGAACGCGGCCAAGCAGGCGAAGGCGAATGCTCTCGCCTATGCAGATGGCATCGGCGGTACGCGCGGCGGCGTGTTGACCACGACGTTCGCAGAAGAGACCGAGACGGATCTGTTCGGCGAGCAGGCCGTGCTGTGCGGCGGCGCGACCGAGCTCGTCGTCAAAGGCTTCGAGACTTTGGTCGAAGCCGGCTATCAGCCCGAAGTCGCTTACTACGAGTGCCTGCACGAGCTGAAGCTCATCGTCGATCTGTTGCACGAAGGCGGACTCGCGAAGATGCATCGGTTCATCAGCGAAACCGCCAAGTACGGCGATCTCACCCGCGGTCCGCGCGTGGTCAACGCCGGCACGAAGCGTGAGATGCGCAAGATCCTGAAGGAAATCCAGCAAGGCAAGTTCGCGCGTCAGTGGATCAGCGAAAACAAGCGCGGTCGTAAGAAGTATCAGCAGTTGCTGAACAAGGACCTCAAGCACAAGATCGAGAAGGTCGGCGTCAAGCTGCGTGAGCGCATGCCTTGGCTGGAGGACGCCCGCGCCTGAGCTGGAGGCCCTATGCCCGCCCGAGATCCCGACCGAGTTCTGATCTTCGACACGACGCTGCGCGACGGCGAGCAATCGCCTGGCTGCAGCATGAGCCAACCCGAGAAGTTGCGGGTTGCGCGTGCGCTGACAGAGCTGGGTGTGGACATCATCGAAGCGGGCTTTCCGGCCGCATCGCGGGGCGACTGGGAGTCCGTCAACGCCATCGCGCGCGAAATGCAAGGCCCGATCATCGCGGGCCTGGCACGGTGCCATCGTGAAGACATCGAGAAGGCCTGGCAGGCGGTCGCTCCCGCCGCCAGGCCGCGTCTGCACGTCTTCCTCGCCACGAGCGCGATTCATCGCGAATACAAGCTCAACATGGCAAAGGAAGAAATCATCCGCACGGCCGTCGAGGGCGTGAAGTTCGCCCGCAGCTTGTGCGCGGACGTCGAGTTCTCTCCGGAAGATGCGTCTCGCACCGAGCTGGAGTTCCTCGGCGAAGTCGTGAGCGCGGTCGTCGCAGCGGGCGCGACGACAGTGAACATCCCCGACACGGTGGGTTACACCGTTCCGGAAGAATTCCACGAAGTCTTCGCTTATCTGAAACGCAATGTGCCGGGCATCGAGAATGTGGTGCTCTCGGTGCACTGCCACGACGACCTCGGCATGGCGGTCGCGAACAGCCTTGCTGCAGTTCGCGCAGGTGCACGCCAGATCGAGTGCACCGTGAACGGTATCGGCGAGCGCGCCGGCAACTGCTCGCTCGAAGAGATCGTGATGGCGCTGAAGACGCGCGAGAGCTTCTTCAAGCTGCACACCGGCGTACAGACTCAGCGTCTGTATCCCACCAGCCGCCTCGTGTCCCAGATCACCGGTATGCCCATACCGCGCAACAAGGCGGTCATCGGCGAGAATGCGTTCGCGCACGAATCGGGCATTCATCAACACGGCATGCTGCGCCACCACTCCACGTACGAGATCATGCGGCCGCAAGATGTGGGTCTGTCGCGTACGAACCTCGTGCTTGGCAAACACAGCGGCCGTCATGCCTTTCGCGAACGCGTGAAGGAGCTGGGGTTCCAAGTCGACGATGCTGAGCTGAACACGCTGTTCGAAGAGTTCAAGGCACTCGCCGACAAGAAGAAGGAGCTCTTCGATGGCGATATCGAGGCGCTCGTCATGCGCGCTGGCACTGAAGCCGCAGGGCCGTGGTTCCTGGAAGGACTGAACGTCGCAACCGACAGCGTTTCCGGTGCCGCAACCGTGGACATGAAGCTCTCGCATGCCGACGGTCGCAAGATCGACCAGCACATGAGCGCAGACGGTCCGGTCGACGCCATCGTCAAGGCCATCGACCACGCAACCGGTACCCACGTGCAGCTGCGAAAGTTCGAAGTGCACGGCGTAACGGTGGGCGAAGATGCGCAAGGCGAGGCGTTGCTCACGGTCGAACACAACGGCCGCAGCTATCGCGGCGTCGGTGTCAGCACGAACATTCTCGAGTCGGCCGCACGCGCCTACCTCGAAGTCATCAACCGAATTGAAGCGACGCGGGCGACGGCTGAGCGCAACGGCAACGACCGGCGTTCAGTGGCCGCTTCCGTCATCTCAGCGATCTGAAGGCCACGCGATTCAGCTCAAGGCTCGACAGAGCCTCGATATCCGCAGGAGTCAAGCATGCCCATCACCACGGCGAACTACATCTGGCAAAACGGCAAGTTGGTGCCCTGGGACAAGGCGACCGTACACGTGCTGGCTCACGCGTTGCATTACGGCTCGACCGTATTCGAGGGTGTGCGCGCGTACGCAACGCAGCGCGGCCCCGTGATCTTCCGGCTGCGCGAGCACACGCGCCGACTGTTCGACTCGGCGAAAATCTATCGCATCGAGATTCCGTACAGTGCCGATGACATCAATGCCGCGTGCAAAGAGGTCGTCACAGCGAATGGGCTCGTGCGGGGTGCATATCTGCGCCCGTTCGCCTTTCGCGGCTACGGCGAGATCGGCGTTGCACCGAAGATCGCACCGCCCGTGGAAACCGTCGTGGCGGGCTTCGAGTGGGGCGCGTATCTCGGCGCCGAAGGACTCGAGAACGGGATCGACGTTTGCGTCTCTTCCTGGCAGCGCCTCGCGCCGAACACGATCCCCGCACTGGGCAAGGCGGCCGGCAATTACCTCTCGAGCCAGCTCATCAGCATGGAAGCCAAGCGTCTCGGCTTTGCCGAAGGCATCGGACTCGGTGTCGATGGCAGTGTCAGCGAAGGCGCAGGCGAAAATCTGTTCTTGATCCGCGATGGCATCATCTATACCCCGGGCCTGTCGAGCTCGATCCTGCAAGGCATCACTCGCGACACAGTCATCACCCTCGCCCGTGCGCATGGATTCGAGGTGCGCGAGCAAGCCATTCCACGCGAAATGCTCTACCTAGCCGATGAGATATTCCTGACGGGCACGGCTGCCGAGGTCACCCCCGTGCGCTCCGTGGATCGAATCACGGTCGGCGCCGGCCGCCGGGGTCCCATCACCGAGGCTTTGCAGACGGCCTTCTTCGGCCTGTTCAATGGCAAGACTGCGGACAAATGGGGCTGGTTGGAACATTGCGACACCGCGAAGCCGGGCGTCGCGAATGCGGGTTGATCCATGACTGCAAAGACGCTCTTCGAAAAAATCTGGGAACGGCACCAGGTCGTGCCCGAATCGAAAGACACGCCCGCCGTTCTCTACGCCGATCTGCATCTGATTCACGAAGTGACCTCGCCACAGGCGTTCGATGTTCTGCGCAGCCAGGGTCTGCCCGTGCGTCGGCGCGATCGGACGCTGGCCACGATGGACCATTCCACGCCCACCGATCCCGCCGAAGTGTTCGGCCGCGTACCCATCAAGATCGAATCGGCGGCGCGCCAGGTGCGGGAGCTGGAGAAAAACTGTGCCGAGTTCGGCATCGAGCTGCTCGACATGCAGCATAGCGAGCGCGGCATCGTTCACATCATCGGTCCGGAATTGGGCGCCACTCAGCCGGGCAAGACGATCGTGTGCGGCGACAGTCACACGGCGACGCACGGCGCATTCGGCGCCCTCGCCTTCGGCATCGGCACGACCGAAGTCGGTCATGTGCTCGCAACTCAATGCCTGCTTCAGCGTCGCCCGAAGACGATGGCGGTCAATGTTTCCGGCAAGCTGCCTCCCGGTGTGACGGCGAAGGATCTGATCCTCGCCATCATCGGTCAGATCGGCGTGTCCGGCGGCACGGGTTACGTCATCGAATACCGCGGCACCGCCATCGAGGCGCTCTCGATGGATGAGCGCATGACCGTGTGCAACATGTCGATCGAAGCAGGAGCACGCGCCGGGATGGTGGCGCCTGATGAGACGACATTTGCGTACCTCAAGGGCCGACGCCTTGCTCCGCAAGGCGCCGCCTGGGACAAAGCCGTCGCGGAATGGCGTTCGCTCAAGACCGATCCGGGCGCCCGCTTCGATCACGAAGTGCACCTCGATGCGAGCAGGCTCGAACCGATGATCACCTACGGTACGCATCCAGGCATGGTCATTCCGATCTCAGGACGCGTGCCCGAACACAGCGACGATGCCGTATTCGACAAGGCGCTCAAGTACATGGGACTGAGCCGCGGGGAAGCGATCGCGGGTCATCCGATCAATGTGGTGTTCGTGGGTAGCTGCACGAATGCGCGACTTTCGGATCTGGAGCTTGCCGCTCGGGTGCTCAAAGGCCACAAGATTGCGCAAGGCGTGCGCATGCTCGTCGTGCCGGGCTCGCAGCAGATCAAGCGCGAGGCCGAAGCGCGTGGCCTGGACAAGACCTTCACCGACGCCGGCGCCGAGTGGCGCGAGCCTGGCTGCTCGATGTGTATCGGCATGAATGGCGATCTCGTCGCCGCGGGCGAATACGCCGTCAGCACCAGCAACCGCAACTTCGAAGGTCGTCAGGGTCCTGGTGCGCGCACGTTGCTCGCGAGTCCGGCGACCGCCGCCGCTGCTGCCGTGAAGGGCAAGCTCACCGATCCACGCGAATTGCTCTCGGCTTGAACCATGGACGCCATCAAAGTCATCCAGTCACGCACCGTCGTTCTGCCCCAATCGAACATCGATACGGACCAGATCATCCCCGCTCGCTTCCTGACGACGACGACCAAGGTCGGCCTGGGCAAGCAGCTGTTCGCCGACTGGCGTTACGACGCTTCGGGTCAGCCCAGGAGCGAATTCGTGCTGAATCAGTCCGTCGCTCGAGGCTGCCAGGTGCTCGTCGCAGGCAAGAACTTCGGCTGCGGTTCTTCACGCGAGCATGCACCCTGGGCGCTGGTCGACTTCGGCTTCAGAGCCGTCATCAGTAACGAGATTGCAGACATCTTCCGCAACAACTCACTCAAGAACGGCTTGCTCCCCGTGCTCGTGGACGGCGAGTCGCATCAGTGGCTGCTCGCCAATCCAGGTGCCGAAGTCTCCATCGACTTACAGTCCTGCACGCTCTCGCTGCCGACAGGAAAGAATGTGACGTTTCCCATCGAAGCCTTTGCCCGGTATTGCCTGCTCAATGGCGTGGATGAGCTTGGATTCCTGCTCAAACAAAGCGCAGCCGTCCAACGCTACGAACAGGGGCATGCATGAGCGCGGCAAGAAAGGCCACGATCGTTGCGCTTCCAGGCGATGGCATCGGTCCGGAGATCGTGCGCGAGGGCGTGCGGGTGCTGGAAGCCGTGGCGCGGCGGTTTGGTCACGAGTTCCAGATCGAAGAACATCTGATCGGCGGTGCGGCGATCGACAAGACGCAATCCGCCCTGCCCGCTCCGACGCTTTCCGCGTGCGGCACCGCTGACGCCGTTCTGTTGGGTGCGGTCGGCGGCCCCAAGTGGTCCGACCCGAATGCAAAGATTCGTCCGGAGCAAGGCTTGCTCGCGCTGCGAAAATCCCTCGCCTTGTTCGCCAACTTGCGGCCGGTAACCGTGCATCCGGCGCTGCTCGATGTCTCGACCATCAAGCCGGAGGTGCTCAAGGGCACGGACATCATGGTGGTCCGCGAGCTCACGGGCGGCATCTATTTCGGTGAGAAGCAGCGCACTGCGGATTCGGCGAGCGATCTCTGTCTGTACACGACGGAAGAAATCCAGCGCGTTACACGAGTCGCCGGACGTCTCGCGCGTACGCGTCGCAAGTCCATCGTCTCGGTCGACAAGGCCAATGTGCTCGAAACCTCGCGCCTGTGGCGATCGGTCGTCGAAGACTTGATACGCAGCGAGTTTCCGGACGTGAAGCTGGAACACATGTTGGTCGACTCAGCCGCGATGCATCTCATCCGCAAGCCAGCATCGTTCGATGTGATGCTCACCGAGAATATGTTCGGCGACATCCTGACGGACGAAGCATCGATGCTGGCCGGTTCACTCGGCTTGTTGCCCTCTGCGTCCGTAGGCGCAGGAACATTGGGTGTGTATGAACCCATTCATGGCTCGGCACCCGACATCGCGGGCAAGGGCATCGCAAATCCCTACGCGACGATTCTCAGCGTCGCGATGTTGCTGCGTTATTCACTGAGTCTCGAAGAGGAAGCACAGGTCGTCGAACGGGCCGTATCCGATGCCATCTACAGTGGCATTCGACCGGCCGATATCGCCGGCAATGGCCCCTCCGCCACAACCGTGGCAGCCGCCGACGCGGTGCTCGCGCGACTGGCCCGATGATGAGCTAAGTCGCTGTTCTGAAAGGAAATGTAGAACTCACCCGACGCCGCCGGGATTTTTTTGCTCGCATTCCGGGCGAGACCAGTTATGATCCTGGCCACGGTGGTGCCACTCGGTACCACCGCTTTCAGCTCCCAGACTCTTTTCCCCTTCTCGACCGGTTACGGTCGAGGTGTCTTTGGTGGAAACGGGACTCGCGTCGGGTTAGTCCCCAAGGTCGGAGCGGTCCAAACCGCCCGCCACGACCGTGGTCATCGTTGCCACATGCCAGGCCGGCCAAGAGCCGGCCTGTTTTTTGTCCGCAGTCCGCTCTTCATGGTCGACTGCTGGAAGACAGCCTAAGTAGCTGTTATTCAAACCTTCGCGGCTCTTTGGAAGGCTCGATCCAGATCGGCTGTCAGATCGTCGACCGCCTCGATGCCAATCGACAGCCGCAGGAGGGTGTCCGAGATCCCCGCGCGCTTGCGGGCATCCGCCGCCATGCCGGCATGTGTCATGGAGGCCGGATGGGCGATCAGGCTCTCGACCCCACCCAGGGACTCCGCCAGCGAAAAGCACTGTAGGCCAGCCACAAAGGCGCGCACCTGGTCGGCACCGCCCTTCAGTTCGAAGCTCAACATGGCTCCGAAACCGTGCTGTTGTCGGGCAGCCAGCGCGTGCTGAGGGTGGGTGGGCAGGCCGGGATAGAACACTCGCGCCGCGCCTGGATGCTGGGACACATAGGCCGCGATGCGACCGGCGTTCTCGCCGTGGATAGCCAGTCGAGCGTGCAGCGTACGCAGGCCACGCAACGTGAGATAGCTGTCGAATGGTGCACCCGTCACTCCGATGCAGTTCGCCCACCAGCACAGCTTTTCGTGCAGCTCCTTGCTCGCTGAAATGACGGCGCCGCCCACCACGTCGCTGTGGCCATTGAGGTATTTCGTCGTCGAGTGGAGGACCAGATCCGCGCCTAACGCGATCGGCCGCTGCCAGACCGGCGACAGGAACGTGTTGTCGACCAACACCTTCGCTCCTGCGGCGTGACTCTGAGTCGCCAACGAGGCGATATCGACGATGCGCAGCAGCGGATTACTCGGCGTCTCGATCCACACCCAGGCGGGCTTTTGCTGAAGCGCGCTCGTCACGGCGCTCTCATCCGTTTGGTCCACGAACAGCACGCGCAGACAACCGCGTTCGTGAAGGGCATTCAGCAATCGATACGTGCCGCCATAGCAATCGTGCGGTGCGACCACCAGATCGCTCGCGCTGAGCAGCTGCGTCACCAGCACGACTGCCGCCAGGCCGGACGCTGTCACGACCGCCCCTGCCCCACCTTCGAGCTCCGCCAGCGCACAGGCCAATGCCTCGCGCGTAGGGTTGCCGGAGCGCGTGTAGTCGTACTGACGCGGCTCACCGAAGCCTTTGAATGAAAACGTGGAGGTCAGGTGAATCGGCGGAACGACCGCACCGAACTGCGTATCGCAATCGAGCGCCGCGCGTACGGCTGCAGTGCTGGGCTGACGTGGCGAGCTCATGGCTTCGATTCTCCAGCCACAAGCGGAGCGAACACCGCTGTCAACGCTTGCGACTCTTTCAGAAAGGCGTCGTGCCCAAAGGGTGAGGACAGCTCGATCAACTGTGACGGACCGGCAAGCTGACCAGCCAACTCACGCATATCTGCCAGCGGCACCAGCTGATCCTCGCGTACGGCGACCAGCGTAACCGGGGTCGTGATCGAAGCCGGATCCACCCGGTGCAGATCGATCGACTCCGACAGACAGACGAAGGATTCGGCGCGATAGCTCTGGACATAGGCATCCCCGCGCGCGAGGAGATAGCGCTCGACCGGAAACTCGAAGCGCTGGTCCCGACGTGAGGGCTCTCCTGCGAATCGATCTGCAAACTCGCCCGGCGTGCGGTACGTTGCCATGGCCAACGCACGTGCAAGACGCAGACCGCCGGCGCTGTCTTCATTCGCGACACCAAAGCGCACGATTTCGCGCTGCAGGCTGCGCCACGCCGTCGCCATCGGATGAGTTCGATGGGCGGCGCTGATGACAACGAGCTGCCCCACGCGATTGGGATAACGAGCCGCATAGGCCAGCGCGACCATCCCGCCGTACGAGGCACCCGCGATGGCCGCGATGCGCTCGATTCCGAGCCCTGCGCGCACGCGCTCGAGCAACTCCGCTTGATCGAAAGCGCTGATGCTGGGGAAATCCCGCTGGCCTGATGCCGGACCCGTACTTCCGCCGCTGCCCCCGAGGTAATCGAGGCCCAGCACCCGTACGCATGTCGTGTCCAGCGCCTGGTGGGGTCCCACGATTCCATCCCACCAACCGCGCGCGGACTCGTTGCCATGCACCTGCCGATGCGCGGAAATCCCGCCGAGCGCTACGACCACCGGCCCTCCGGCCGCCCCCGCCAAGCGCCATGCGACCCGCACCTTGGGCAGCGTACCGCCATGGTGAAGCGCGAATGGCTGCGGCAGCTCGAGCACGCCCTCCTGGACGGACTCACCTGCTGTGGTGCGATTACTGGTCGAGGTCGAGCGCTGCCCGGCCTCACGCGAACTCGTCATGCAAAGCTCCGCCTATGCCCGTCAGTTAAGGGCAGGTTCCGCGCATCGGGAAACTCTACGGAGCCGTAGTGGTAGGTCGTCGTGACCATCTGCGCGGCTCGCAATCCGGCAGCTTCACAACAACTCATCTGTCGGGCTTGGCTCGCGCCAAGCATCCGCAGGAGTTGGCACCTTTCCGACGTGGTTGGCGGCGGCGGTTGCCCCGGCTTCAAAGGGCCTGACCCTCAGCCGGTCTCGATGAGCGGCCTGAAGTCTAGCCGTCGCTCGCGGCCGCAGCAAGGCAATCGCCCTGCGTTTTCCCGCCCGGCCGATAATTCCGGTTGACCGTCCCGTACCATTGTAATAACGTACTATCACACTATTACAAACCTGCCGCCACTCATGAAAGAACACCGGGCCCTGACACCGCGTCAGGAAGTGCTCGCCGAGCGCGCGCTCTTTGGCGCCATCCTGACGTTGAAGAGCGTCGAGGAATGCCGCTCGTTCTTTCGCGATCTGTGCACGCCTGCGGAGCTGCAGGCCCTGGCCGATCGTTGGGCCGTGGTGGGGTTGTTGCGCGAGGGAAAACCCTACCGCGAGATTCACAAGCAAACCGGCGTGAGCGTCACTACGATCGGTCGGGTTGCCCGCTACCTGAGCGACGGCAACGGCGGCTACGCCCTCGCGGCGGAACGCGTACACGAGCAACGCCACGCCTGATTCCGGCCAGCTGGCTAGCGAGCTGCTGGCCAGAGGTTCCTTTCACACACTTCGCAACTCCCATGGACAAAGCCACCCGACTCAAGGTCGCGCTGCAGAAATCCGGCCGACTCACCGACAACTCGCTCGACCTGCTCGTGCGCTGTGGTCTCAAGTACACGCGCGGCAAGGATCAGCTCATGTGCTACGGCGAGAACATGCCGCTCGATGTGCTGCTGGTGCGCGATGACGACATTCCCGATCTCGTGCAGCAGGACGTATGCGATCTCGGCATCGTCGGCATCAACGTCATCGCGGAAAAGCGTCTGGCGTTCAAGGCGCGCGGTATCGATCCTTTGTTCGAGCAGCTTGCCTTGCTCGATTTCGGCAAGTGCCGTATGTCGATCGCTGTGCCGGACGGCACCGAGTACCGCGATTGCACGTCGCTCCGCGGCAAACGCATTGCCACGACGTACCCGTATATTCTGGGTGAGTTCCTGCGGGAACGTGACGTTAGCGCCGAGATCGTGACGCTGTCGGGTGCCGTCGAGATCGCACCGCGCCTGGGCCGTGCAGACTTCATCTGCGATCTCGTGTCAACGGGCTCGACACTCACCGCGAATCACTTGTGGGAGGCCGAAACCATCCTCGAAAGTCAGGCCGCCATCATTCGCACGCCGCTTGCGATTCCCGATGAGAAGCAGGATTGGGTACACCGGCTCCTGTTACGCATCGACGGCGTGCAACAGGTGAAAGAGAGCAAGTACATCATGCTCCATGCCCCGCGCTCGAAATTGGAAGAGATCAAGAAGCTGCTTCCCGGTAGCGAGTCGCCCACCATCATTCCGCTGGATGGAGGCTCGGACAAAGTCGCTGTCCATGCCGTGTGTCGAGAGAACGTGTTCTGGGAGACGCTCGAAGGCCTGAAGAAGGCGGGCGCGAGCTCCGTGTTGGTATTGCCGGTCGAGAAAATGCTCGCCTGAGGTTTGCGTGCTGCAACTTCCGATTCACAACTGGGCCGCATTGTCCGCAGAGGAGCGCCTCGCGGCATTGCGCCGTCCTGCGCAGAGCAGCTCTGCGACGCTGCAGGCCCAGGTCGCCGCGATCGTGGCCGACGTGCGTGCTCGTGGTGATGCTGCGCTGATCGAGTACACATCGAAGTACGACGGTGTGCAGTTGTCTGCGTTGAAAGTGACTGCCGCAGAGTTCGAAGCTGCTGAGCGAACGTTGAATGCGTCACAGCATGCAGCGCTGCAACGTGCGATCGGTAACGTGCGGCGCTTCCACGAGGCGCAGCGCAGCCCCCCCTTGCAGATCGAAACATCGCCGGGCGTTGTCTGCGAGCGCCACTTCATTCCGTTGGAAGCCGTCGGCTTGTACGTGCCGGCCGGCACCGCTCCTCTGCCCTCCGCGGCCATCATGCTGGCCGTACCTGCGAGCATCGCCGGTTGCGATCGCCGTGTGTTGTGCACCCCACCTCGTCGCGACGGCGCTGCCGATCCTGCGGTGCTGGTCGCGGCCAAAGCGTGCGGTGTGACTGACGTGTTCAAAGCCGGCGGCGCACAAGCCGTCGCTGCCATGGCGTATGGCACGGCTTCCATTCCGAAAGTCGACAAGATCTTCGGTCCGGGCAATGCATGGGTTACGGCCGCAAAGCTGCTCGTATCCAATGATCCTCACGGTGCGGCACTGGACTTGCCCGCGGGTCCCTCCGAGGTGCTCGTGATCGCCGATGACGGCGCCAACGCTGAGTTCGTTGCCTCCGATCTACTCGCTCAAGCCGAGCACAGTGTCGATGCGCAGGCGATCCTGGTTGCGTTGTCGCAGTCGTTCGCCCAGAAAGTGATCGTCGAGCTCGAGCGCCAGTTGCAAACGCTTTCCCGCGTACAGACGCTCGCCGAAGCCATCCGCAATACACGCATTTTCGTCGCCGGTTCGCTCGACGACGCGCTGGCGCTGAGCAATGCTTACGCGCCCGAACATCTGATCCTGCAGATCGATGAGCCACGCAGCGCACTACCCAAAGTCCGTCACGCCGGCTCCGTGTTCCTCGGTCAATGGACACCGGAAACCATGGGCGACTACTGCAGCGGGACGAACCACGTGCTGCCGACATACGGCTTCGCACGTGCATACAGCGGGCTGTCGCTGATCGATTTCATGAAGCGGATGACGGTGCAGGAGCTGTCCGCGGCGGGACTTCGCGATCTGGGCCCGACCGCGATTCAGATTGCCGAGCTGGAAGGTCTCGATGCCCATGCCAACGCCGTCGTGCGTCGCCTGCGAGCGCTCGAGTCGAGGTCGTCATGATCAAGATCCTCGAGCTGGCGCGTCCCGACATTCTGTCGTTGAAGCCGTATGAACACGCCGCGTGGCAGCCGACACTGGAACGCATGCACGCCAACGAGATGCCGTGGCGTGCGAACGGCGACGACACGCGTGCGGGTCTGAATCGTTATCCGGAGCCTCAACCGCGTGAGATCCTGGATCGACTGGCGCAGCTGTATCAGGTGCGTCGTGAGCAGGTGCTCGTGGGACGCGGGAGCGATGAAGGCATCGATCTGCTGATCCGGGCGTTCTGTCGCGCAGGTCAGGATCGCGTGCTGATCTGTCCCCCGACGTTCGGCATGTACAAAGTGGCGGCGCGAATTCAAGGCGCCGACGTTCTGGAAGTACCGCTGCTGAAAGAGCGTGGCTTCGCGCTGGATGAAAACGCCGTGCTGCGCGCAGCCCCGGACGTGAAGCTCATCTTTCTCTGCACTCCGAACAACCCGACCGCGAATTTGCTCGATGCAACGGTCATCGAGCGATTGTGCGGAGCGCTGCAGGACCGCGCATTGATCGTGGTGGACGAGGCGTATATCGAGTTCGCCGGTTGCCCGAGCTTTGCAGCCCGCATCGAAGAGTTTCAGAACCTGGTCGTACTGCGTACGCTGTCCAAGGCCTACGCGCTCGCAGGCGCTCGTTGCGGCACGGTCATCGCGCACCCGGAAATCATCTTGCTCCTCGCACGCATCATTCCGCCGTATGCCTTGTCGACCTCCACCATCGAAACGGTGCTGGCGGTGACCGATGCGCGTGGACAGGCCGCCTCGCAAGAACGCATTCGTACCGTCCTTGAAGAGCGCGAGCGCCTGCGGATCGAGCTGGCGCGCCTTCCTCTGATTCAGACAGTGTGGTCGAGCGACTCCAATTTCCTTTTGGTGGATTGCGTGGACGCGGACCGTGTACTGAACGCCGCGATCGACTCGCGCCTCATCATCCGCGACCCGCGCAGCCAGCGAGGCCTGGAGCGCAGCGTGCGCATCTCAGTGGGTACGCCGGAACAGAATTCGCGCTTGTTGCGCGGCGTCGCCGCCGCTTCAGGGGTTGCCGCATGATTCACTCACCCCGCCAAGCCGTGCTCTTCATCGATCGCGACGGCACGCTGATCGAAGAACCGCCGGACGAGCAGATCGACAGCCTGCAGAAGCTCCAGCTCGTGCCCGACATGATTCCTGCGCTGCTACGGCTGCGCGATGCCGGCTATCGTTTCGTGATGGTGAGCAACCAGGATGGGCTCGGGACAGAGCGCTTCCCGGAACCCACCTTCCGTGAACCTCAGGAGTTTCTCCTGCAGGTGCTGCGATCGCAGGGCATCCAATTCGACGCCATCTTCATTTGCCCGCACTTCGCCAACGACAACTGCGGGTGCCGCAAACCGAAGCTCGGTCTGCTCGAAGACTTTCTGCAAAGCACCTCGATCGATCCAGCCCGCAGCTACGTCATCGGCGATCGGGAAACCGATTTGCAACTGGCTCGCAATCTCGGAATCCAGGGTCTGCGCCTGCGAGGCACTCGCACGCCCGGACTGAGTTGGAATGACGTCGCGCAGCAGCTCACGGCGCCGCACCGCACAGCACGCGTCGCGCGCAAGACGAAGGAGACGGACATCGTCGTCGAGGTAGATCTCGATCGCGAATCTCCCGTGCAGATCTCGACGGGTCTCGGTTTCTTCGATCACATGCTCGAGCAGATCGCCAAGCACGGCGGCTTCTCGTTGCAGCTCACGTGCACGGGCGATCTGCACATCGACGAGCATCACACGGTCGAGGACTGTGCACTCGCGCTGGGCGATGCGTTGCGGCAGGCTCTCGGCGACAAACGCGGCATCGGCCGCTATGGCTTCGTGCTGCCGATGGATGAGGCGTTGGTGCAAGTCGCGATCGACCTCTCCGGCCGTCCCTACTTCGTGTTCGAAGGCACGTTCGGTCGCGACACCGTTGGGCAATTGCCCACCGAGCTCGTGCCGCATTTCTTCCGCTCGTTGGGCGAGAAGCTCGGTGCGGCCATCAACATCCAGGTGCAAGGCGAAAACACGCACCACATGGTGGAAGCGTGTTTCAAGGGCATGGGCCGCACGCTGCGCCAGGCCTTCGCGATCACGGGCCGCGAGCTACCCAGCACGAAGGGCACGCTGTGATGCGCCTCGCCATCATCGACAGCGGCGGCGCCAATATCGCATCGCTTCGATATGCGATCGAGCGCCTGGGCGTCGAATCCGATCTGACGACGGATCCTGCGCGACTGCGTGCAGCGAGCCACGTGATTCTGCCGGGGGTGGGCGCTGCGTCGGATTGCATGTCGCGCTTGGAGAAAGCCAACCTCGTCGACACGATTCGCACCCTGCAACAACCGTTGCTCGGCATCTGTGTGGGCATGCAGCTCTTGTTCGACTCCTCCGAAGAGGGTGACGTGCGTTGTCTTGGTTTATTGCCGGGTCGCGTGCAGCGCTTCGCCGATCGTGAAGGCCTGCCGGTTCCGCACATGGGCTGGAACCAGTTGAATCTGTCCCGGCCTTCGCCACTGTTCAATGACATTGAGAACGGCGATTACGTCTACTTCGTTCACAGCTATGCCGCGCCGCTCGGCTCGCACAGCATTGCGAGCTCAGAGTACGGTGTGCCGTTCACTGCCGTCGTACAACGCGGCAACGTCTATGGTGCCCAGTTCCACCCCGAGCGGTCCGCGCGCATAGGCTCGCTGCTGCTGCGCAACTTCCTGCGCCTGAGTTGAGAGTCAATGGAATTAATTCCTGCCATCGATCTGCGCGGCGGCCGCTGCGTCCGCTTGTTCCAAGGCGATTTCAACGCCGAGACCGTCTATTCCGACGACCCCGATGAAATCCTGGAGCGCTACTGCAGCCTCGGCGCGCGCTACGTTCATGTGGTGGACCTCGACGGTGCGCGGGACGGCGCACAGGGCAATCGCGAGTTGATCGTCAATCTCGTCGCCACGCGCAAAGCAAAGCTGCAGGTGGGTGGCGGCTTGCGCACACTGGAACGCGCTCAGGCACTGCTCGACGCCGGCGTCGACCGTGTCGTCATCGGCAGCGTCGCCGCCACGAACCCTGCGGAAGTGAAGCAGTGGCTGGCCAAGCTCGGCGGCGCACGTGTCGTACTGGGTTTCGATGTGCGGCTCGATGCCGACGGCACACCGCAGCTGACGACGCACGGTTGGCAGCGCACGACCTCAACCAGCTTGTGGCGCGCAGTCGATGATTATCTGCCGCACGGCTTGAAGCACGTGCTGTGCACCGACGTGGCTCGCGACGGCGCACTCACGGGACCGAATTTCGCGTTGTACCGCGATGCCGTGCAGCGGTTCCCTGAGATTGCGT
>DATELY010000088.1:0-14722 GCA_035276085.1 Steroidobacteraceae bacterium
GTCCAGGGCGGCTCAGGGCGTCGTTACTCCTCCCTCGAGTACATCAAGTACACAGCGGTCGTCGCGCCTCGCCCTGAGCCGCCCTGGACTCGTCGCGAGGCCGTCTAAGGTTAATCAGAGGTTCCCTAGAGCCGCAATTCACGTTCGTAGTTCGACAGGCTATGCCGAAAGGCCGGTCTTGAAAACAGACGTTGGGCGTAATTGTGGATACCGTCCGAATGCGGCAGGTCGATTCCCCAGGAACTGAGTCGCCAAAGGATCGGTGCGATGCTCGCATCCACGACCGAGAATTCGTCCGAAAGGAAATACGGTTTCGCCTTGAAGACCTCGGAGGTCGCCATCAGGCTGTCGCGCAGCAACTTCCTGGCCCGCTCGGCACCCTTGCGGTCGATCGGGTCATCGATCTGCGATGCAAGCGCATACCAGTCGCGCTCGATCCGATACATCGCCACGCGAAACTGTGCGCGCGTGATCGGGTCGATGGGCATCAACGGTGGATGTGGGAACCGTTCGTCCAGGTATTCGATGATCACCCGCGAGTCATAGAGAACCAGATCGCGGTCCACGAGCGTGGGCACGCTCTGATACGGGTTCAGATCGAGCAGGTCTTCCGGCAGGTTACCGTCCTGCACATCGATGATTTCGATGTGCAGGTTCTTTTCCGCGACCACCAGCCGAGTGCGATGACTCCAGGGATCGTTGGCCTTGGAAAATAGTGTCATCACATTCGGCAATCTCCGGTGGGGCCGCAGGGCCCCGATCGATGTCAGGGCACGTCCTTCCAGTATTCCTTCTTGAGAAAATAGGCCAGCAGCAAGAATACGCCCAGGAACGCGAGGACGTAGAAGCCCAACTGCCGCCGCTGCAACTGCATCGGCTCGCCGATGTAGGCGAGGAAGTTCACCGTGTCGCGTACGAACTGATCGTACTCTTCGGGCGTCAGCTTGCCCGGCTCTTTGAGCTTCAACGCCTCGAACTTCTTGTGAACTGCATTCGCCTCGGCATCGACCTCGCCGCGGTGCACTTGTTCCTGCAGACCCTGCAATTCCCAGAGGACATGGGGCATGGCCGTTCCCGGCAGAACCAGATTGTTAACGCCGGTCGGGCGACTTGGGTCCACGTAGAAGGACTTCAGGAAGGTATACAAATAGTCAGGACCGCGGCTGCGCGCGATCAGCGACAGGTCGGGCGGCGTCGTTCCGAACCAACGCTTCGCATCGGACGCGGGCAGAACGGTATCGAGCGTGTCGTGAATGCGCCCACCCGTGAACATGAGGTTGTTCGTGACCTGGCCTTCCGTCAGCTGCAGATCGTGCGCAAGCCGGTTGAAGCGCACATACCGGGCCGAATGGCAGCCCGAGCAATAGTTCACGAAGTTACGCGCACCGCGTTGTAGCGACGCCGTGTTGCTCACGTCGCTATGGGCGTCCTCGAGGTGTGCACCGCCAGAGGACGCGAGCGCCGCATTCCCAACCAGCGCTCCAACACTGAGTGCCAGCGCGAGGAGCGACTTTTTAATGAGCATGGTAGGTCACCCTTTCCGGCACCTGCGACACTCGATCCGCGCGCGTGTACCAAGGCATCAACAGGAAGAACATGAAGTAGATGATGGCAAAGACGCGAGCCGCGTTCGTGTACGCCGTTGTCGCAGGCTGCAGGCCCAGGTAGCCGAGTGCGACGAAGCTCACGGCAAACGAGAACAAAAAGGCCTTGTACAGCCAGCCGCGGTAGCGGATCGACTTCACCTTCGCGCGATCGAGCCATGGCAGGAAGAAGAACGAAACCACCGCCAGACCCATCAAGCTGACACCCAGCAGCTTGTTCGGCACCGCACGCAAGATCGCGTAGAACGGTGTGAAGTACCACACGGGCGCGATGTGCTCTGGCGTCTGCAGCGGATTGGCAGGATCGAAATTGGCGTGTTCAAGGAAGTAACCGCCCATTTCCGGGGAGAAGAAAATCACGGCGCAAAACACCATCAGGAAGATGATCACCCCGACCAGATCCTTCACCGTGTAGTACGGATGGAACGGAATGCCGTCGAGCGGGTGGCCATCCGATCCCTTCAATTTCTTGATCTCCACGCCGTCCGGATTGTTCGACCCCACTTCGTGCAGCGCGAAGATGTGCGCGATGACCAGGAAGACGAGAGCCAGCGGCAGCGCAATCACGTGCAGCGCGAAGAAGCGATTCAGCGTGATGTCGGAAATGTAGTAGTCGCCGCGAATCCACTCCACGAGCGACTCGCCGACATACGGAATCGCCCCGAACAGCGACACGATCACCTGCGCGCCCCAGTACGACATGTTGCCCCAGGGCAGCAGGTAGCCGAAGAACGCCTCTGCCATGAGACACAGATAGATCAGCATGCCGAACAGCCAGATCAGCTCGCGCGGATTCTTATAAGAGCCGTACAACAGGCCGCGGAACATGTGCAGGTAGACGACGATGAAGAACGCCGAAGCGCCCGTGGAGTGGATATAGCGAATGAGCCAGCCCCACTCGACATCGCGCATGATGTATTCGACGGACGCGAATGCATCCTGCGCGGAGGGCTTGTAGTTCATCGTCAGGAAGATGCCCGAGATGATCTGAATCACGAGCACCACGAGTGCGAGAGAGCCGAAGTAGTACCAGAAGTTGAAATTCTTCGGCGCGTAGTACTCGGTGGCGTGGTCCTTCATGAACTGTGTCATGGGAAAACGCGCATCGATCCAATCGACCAGCGCCCCCCAGCGCGTACGGCTGCCGGAAGCGGACGAAGTGTTCATCAGACAGCTCCCGTGTCGGCGCCGATCAGGACGCGACCATCATTGATGAAGCGATATGGCGGGATGCGCAGGTTCAACGGCGCCGGAACGTCCTTGAACACGCGCCCTGCCAGATCGAACTTGGAGCCGTGACACGGACAATAGAAGCCGCCCGGCCAATCGGCGCCGAGCTCGGGATCCTTGGGCTGGAATCGATTCATCGGGGCACAACCCAGGTGCGTGCACACTCCGACGGCCACGAGGAATTCAGGGTTCACAGCACGTGTCTCGTTCTTGGCATACGGCGGCTGGTCGGATTGCTCCGATCCCGGATCCCGCAAGCGATCATTCAATGTCGGCAATGTGGCCAACATCTCCGGAGTACGATGCACGAGGAAGACCGCCTGCCCGCGCCACTCCACTTTGATCATGGCGCCAGGCTCGACCTTACTGATGTCCACCTCCACCGGCGCGCCCAATGCTTGCGCACGCGCGCTTGGCTTCCAGGAGGCGAGGAACGGCACGGCCGTCATGGCGGCGCCAGCAATACCCGTCACGGTCGTGGCGACGAGCAGGAAGTGACGCCTGCTGTTGTCTACTTTTTCAGCTTCTGTCATCAAGGTCTCCGGTAGCCCGCACGTGAGCGGACTCCAGTTGCGAACTCAAGCCTCACGGCCTATCGATTTACGGCACCGTCCTGACGGCGCGTCGCGGTCCAATCGCGCATGCAGACGCACATCGCGCGCGGGCACCTACCTGATAGCGGCAAGTGCGGAAATGTTGTTCGCGCCGTGCGGAAAGCGGCGAATTATACACACAGAGTCGAAACGTCTTCGAACCTCTCGAACGCCACCCGATCAACCGGCCGTGCGTTTGATCTGGGCACCCAGTTGCTGCAGCTTCTCTTCGATCCGCTCATAGCCACGGTCGATGTGATAGATGCGCAGGATTTCAGTGGTGCCGCGGGCGACCAACGCCGCCAGCACCAGGCTTGCGGATGCGCGCAGGTCGGTCGCCATCACCGGCGCGGCGGTCAGACTCTCCACACCGCGGATGATGGCCGTGTT
Organism: Steroidobacteraceae bacterium; assembly: GCA_035276085.1. Lineage (GTDB taxonomy): Bacteria > Pseudomonadota > Gammaproteobacteria > Steroidobacterales > Steroidobacteraceae > DATELY01. The sequence goes on from DATELY010000088.1 coordinate 3,818, forward strand.
GCCCTCGAGCCGAATGTCGGCACCCATGCGTCGCATCTCGAGCATGTGCATGAAGCGATTTTCGAAGATTGTCTCGGTGACCGTGCCCACGCCGTCGGCAACGGTGTTCAAGGCTGCGAACTGTGCCTGCATATCGGTCGGGAACGCGGGATATGGCGCGGTCCGCAAGTCCACCGCCGTGGGTCGACGGCCTTGCATGTCGAGCTCGATCCAGTCGTCACCGGTCTGTACCTGAGCCCCTGCTTGACGCAGCTTGCCGAGCACGGCATCGAGATGATCGGGCCGTGTGCCTTTGACGCGCACTTTGCCGCGCGTGATGGCCGCAGCAACGAGGTAGGTCCCTGTTTCGATGCGATCGGGCAGCACATCATGGCGCGCCCCATTGAGCTCCTTCACGCCGTTCACCACGATGCGATCGGTTCCTGCTCCGCGGATCTGAGCGCCCATGGCGATGAGGCAATCGGCGAGATCGACGACTTCGGGCTCACGGGCGGCGTTCTCGATGATCGTCTCGCCCTCGGCCAGCGTCGCCGCCATCAGCAGATTCTCCGTGCCTGTCACGGTCACCGTTTCCAGATTGAGCACTGCGCCGTGAAGCCGATCCGCGCGTGCACGGATATAGCCGTTCTCGATGCGGATATCGGCGCCCATCGCCTGCAATCCGCTCACGTGAATGTTTACCGGCCGTGCGCCGATCGCACATCCGCCGGGCAGCGATACGTCCGCATGTCCATAGCGCGCCAGCAAGGGTCCGAGCACGAGAATCGAGGCGCGCATCTTGCGCACGAGCTCGTAGGGAGCGGTGGAATCATTGAGTGTCGAGGCATCCGCTTCGACACGCATGCGATCATCGATCGTGACGCTCACGCCCATGCGGCCGAGCAACTCGATCATCGTCGTGACGTCTTGCAAGTGCGGCACATTGCCGATGCTGACGGGCTTCGCCGCCAGCAAAGTGGCCGCCAGGATCGGCAGCGCCGCATTCTTCGCGCCGGAAATACGCACCTCGCCCTCGAGAGGCACGCCACCGGTGATCAGCAGTTTGTCCATGCAGGCTGCGGGTCAGGCGCCGCGCTGGAACTCTGCGGCGGTCAGTGTTTGCAGGCTGAGCGCGTGAATTTCGCGCCCCATCAATTCTCCCAACGTGGCGTAAACGAGCTGATGGCGCTGCAACGTGCGCTTGCCTTCGAACTGCGCCGCGATCACGCGCGCAGCAAAGTGCGTGTTGTCCTCCGACTCGACCAGCACCTCGGCTCCCGGCAGGCCGCGCTCGATGAGGGACTTGATGGCATCGGGATTCATTGCAGGACTCGCGCGGAAGGCTGGCGGGGCGCGGATCTTAGCGCCGACCCACCGCCGACCGCCAACCGCTCAGGACTTCTTGTAGTTATCATCTCGCCATGCAGCCGCCCATTCAGCCCGAGGCCCTTTTGCGACGCGCCCGCGCGGTGCTCGAAATCGAATCCGACGCGGTGCGCGTGCTGGTCGAGCGTCTGGGCGCTGAATTCGTGCATGCGTGCACCTTGCTGCGCGCATGCCAGGGCCGCGTGGTCGTGATGGGCATGGGCAAGTCGGGCCATGTGGGCAACAAGATTGCCGCCACCCTCGCCAGCACCGGCACCGCTGCATTTTTCGTACACCCGGCCGAGGCGAGTCACGGCGACATCGGCATGATGACGGCGCAGGACGTGGTCATCGCGATCTCCAATTCCGGCGAGACCGCGGAGCTGCTGACCCTGCTGCCCACGATCAAACGCCTCGGGGTGTCACTGATTGCGATGACCGGCAAACCGGCCTCCAACCTCGGCCGCGCCGCCGATGTCGTGCTGGATGTCAGCGTTCCGGAGGAGGCGTGCCCCCTCAATCTCGCGCCGACTGCAAGCACGACCGCCACGTTGGCGATGGGCGATGCCCTGGCCCTCGCGGTACTCGAAGCACGCGGTTTCACCGAAGAGGACTTCGCCCGCTCCCATCCAGGCGGAACGCTCGGGCGCCGGTTGCTATTGCATGTCGCCGACGTCATGCGCACGGGAGAGCATCTGCCCAGGGTCGCACCCGATGCGACGCTGCGCGATGGTCTGCTGGAAATGACCGCCAAGGGCTTGGGGATGACCACCATCGTCGATGATCAGGATCACGTGCTTGGCGTCTTCACCGACGGCGACCTGCGCCGCGCGCTGGACAAAGGCATTGACGTGCACCTGGTCACCATGCGCGAAGTGATGACGTCCAAACCCAGGGCAGCGCAGCCGCAGATGCTCGCTGCCGAGGCCGTTCACCTGATGGAATCCGCCCGCATCACCGCGTTGCCGGTGATCGATGGGTCACATCGCCTCGTGGGCGCGCTGAACGTCCACGATCTCTTCCGCGCGGGTGTGATGTGAGGCGGTCTTGATGGATACGGTGCTGGAGCGCGCCGCGGACGTGCGTTTGCTGATACTGGACGTGGACGGCGTGCTCACGGATGGTCGGCTGCACTTCTCCGCTCGCGGCGAAGAGCTCAAGACCTTTCATGTGCGTGACGGCTCTGGCATCAAGGAGCTGATGCGAGCCGGCGTGCAGGTCGCTGTGATTTCCGGGCGTGACTCGAAGGCGGTCGAGCGGCGCATGTCCGAACTCGGCGTGACCTGGGTTCGCCAAGGTATCGGCGATAAGCGGGCAGCCCTGCAGGAGCTGCTCGATATCCTTGGCCTGGGACCTCAAGCCGTGGCGGTCGTCGGTGATGACACCCCGGATCTGCCGATGTTCGAACTGGCCCGGCTCGCGATTGCGGTCGCCGATGCGCATGCGAGTGCGCGCGCCGCAGCTCATCACGTCACGCGCGCACGCGGTGGCCGGGGAGCCGTACGCGAAGTCTGCGATCTGATCCTCGAGGCCCAAGCGCAGGGTGTCACTTGAACAGCAAATGGATTTGGCTGGTCGCCGTGCTCGGGGCGCTCGCGGTGAGTTATACCGTGCTCACGCGCCAGGGTGACGAGGACGCGGCGCCGGCGACCAGACCGCCGCAGCCTGGTTACTACCTCGAGGATGCTGTGATCGTGGAAACAGGGCCGGACGGCAAGCCACGCGTGAAACTCTCCGCCCGAGTCATCGCTCAGAATCCCATGGATGACAGCATCGGCCTGACCGACGTACGCGTGAACTACTCTGCCGACACGGAACGGCAATGGTTGCTCACCGCGAAAGAAGGTTTCGTGCCGCCGAGCTCGCAGCGGATCGAGTTCGCGGGCAACGTGGAGATCCAGGACCTGGCCTCCACGACTTCGCCGCGCGTCACCAGCGACCGACTGGAGCTCGACATGAGTAACAACATCGCGCGCACCGATTCACCCGTACAGATCACATACGGGCCACACACGTTGACTGCCCGTGGTCTGTGGGCCGATTTGAAGGGTGAGAAGCTGCGGCTAGAATCCCAAGTGCATGGCAACTTTGCTCCCAAATAAACTTCCGCTGCTCAGCGCTGCGTTTTTGTTCGGCAACACCTGGGCGCAGACCTTGCAGCTGCCCGATCCCGCGGAGCCGATCACGATCACGGCGAACTCCAGCGTTCTCGATCATCGTCAGAACACCGTGCTCTATAGCAAGGTGCGCATCGCGCAAGGCGATGTCTCCGTCGAAGCGCAGCAGGCCTCTGCGACCGGCAAGGAATTCGAGAACAGCCAATGGACGTTCACCGGCGATGTGCGCATTCGTTTGCCGAACGGTGCGATCGACGCAGACTCTGCCGTTGTGACATTCGATTCAGGCCAGCTCGCACACGCACGTATGGTCGGCAGTCCCGCACACTTCGAACAACATCGCACCGATCCCGAGCAGCTGGCCAAAGGTCATGCGGGTGTCATCGAGTACGACATCACGCACTCCACTGTGCGCTTGAGCGACAAGGCCTGGCTCTCGGACGGCACGAACGAAATCTCCAGCGAGACGCTCGTCTATGACATGCGTGGCGAGCGCGTGCTCGCAAACCCCGAAGGCAAGGCGCAAGGCGGCGTGAACATCACGTTCCGGCCGCGCACGAACGGCGGCACGCCCTTACCCGTCGCACCCAAATCCGAGAAGGCTGAATGAGCCAGCTGCGCGTCGAGCACCTCGCCAAGAGCTACCGCTCGCGGCAAGTGGTCCGGGATCTCTCGCTGACTGTGTCGAGCGGCGAAGTCGTCGGGCTGCTAGGGCCGAACGGAGCGGGCAAGACCACGTCGTTCTACATGATCGTGGGGCTCGTGCCGTCCGATGCGGGTCAAATACAGCTCAATGACACCGACATCACCGACCTGCCCGTCCACCGCCGTGCCCGACTGGGGCTGGGCTATCTGCCCCAGGAAGCGTCGGTGTTTCGCAAGCTCTCGGTCGAAGACAACATCAAAGGCATTCTCGAGATTCGCCGCGATATGACCGCGGAGCAGCGGCGCGAGCAGCTCGATGCGTTGCTGGACGAGCTGCACATCTCTCACCTGCGGGGCAGCATCGGTCAGAGCCTCTCCGGCGGCGAGCGGCGACGGGTCGAAATTGCGCGGGCCCTGGCCGCCAATCCCCAGTTCATGCTGCTGGACGAGCCCTTCGCGGGTGTGGACCCCATCTCAGTTTTGGATATTCAACGCATCATCAAACACCTCAGCGCACGCAACATCGGGGTGTTGATTACGGACCATAACGTCAGGGAAACCCTAGGGATTTGTGGCCGCGCCTATATCGTCAGCAGTGGCAGCGTGATCGCCGCCGGAAGCGCGGACGAGATCCTTGCCAATCGGGAGGTCCGTGAGGTGTACTTGGGCCAGGATTTCAAACTGTAGTTTTGGCCCGGCTCTTGCAGCCCTCTTTTACAAAAGTTGGCATGCGGGGTCTGCCGTACCCTCCAAGCGATGCTCAAACCCGCCCTGCAGCTCAAACTTGGCCAGCAGCTCACGATGACGCCGCAGCTGCAGCAGGCCATCCGGCTGCTGCAGCTGCCTGTCCTGGACCTGCAAGCACAGATCCGCGAAGCCCTCGAGAGCAATGTGATGCTCGAGTCGGAGGACGAAAACGCGGCTCCGGAGGGCACAGAGTCTGCCCTCGAGACGAGTTTCGAGTCGGGCACCCGCACCGAACAGCAGGCCGAAACCTCCAGCCAGGAAACCACCGAAATCGTCGAAGACGGCGAGTGGAACGACGACCACGTTACCGGCCCCTCCGAAACACCCTGGTCCGGCGGCGACGATCAGACGCAGGAATTCACCGATACCCGCGGGCAGACGCTCCAAGACCATCTCTTGTGGCAGCTGGAAATGTCGCGTCTGGACGAGCGTGAGCGGCGCATCGGCGCAGCCATCATCGATGCCGTCAACGATGACGGCTATCTGATCGAGTCGTTGGAAGAGATCGCCCTCAACCTGCTGCCGGAAGTGACGTGCACTCCAACGGACGTCGAGAACATCCTCTATCACGTGCAGCAGATGGATCCGGCCGGCGTAGGCGCCCGCTCGGTATCGGAGTGCATCGAATTGCAGATCCGACAGCTCGATGTGAACACGCCCGGCCGGCAAACAGCGATCGTGATCGCTGCCGAGTACCTGGATCAGGTTGCGGAGCAGCAGTACGGCCTATTACGACGACAATTGCGCGTCACGGACGAGGAGCTCGAGTACGCCCTGGCACTCGTCCGGGCGTGCCAGCCACGTCCGGGATCGAGCGTGCATTCCGCGCCCGCGGAATACATAGTGCCCGATGTGTTCGTGCGCCGGACGGAACGCGGGTGGGTCGTCGACATCAACCCCGCCAGCCTGCCGCGCATTCGGGTCAATCAGAGCTACGCGGGCGCCATCAGCCGCACGGGCGATCACGCCATGCTGCGCGCGCAGTTGCAGGAGGCCCGCTGGCTGATCCGCAGTCTGGAGATCCGGAACGACACGCTGTTGAAGGTGGCGCGCTGCATCGTGCAGCGGCAATCTGCGTTCCTGGAGCACGGCGACGAGCACATGCAGCCCATGATCCTGAAGGATGTTGCGGAAGCTGTGCAAATGCATGAATCCACGATATCGAGAGTCACCACGAACAAGTACATGCATACCCACCGTGGAGTTTTCGAGTTCCGTTACTTCTTTTCCAGCCATGTGTCGTCCAGCGACGGCACGGAGCTGTCCTCGACCGCCATTCGCGCGAAAATCCGCAAGCTCGTGGCCCAGGAAGAAAGCGAGAAGCCCCTCTCCGACAGTCGTATCGCCGAGATCCTGTCGCAAGAAGGCGTACAAGTCGCCCGCCGCACCGTGGCCAAGTATCGTGAAGCATTGGGAATCGCGCCGTCCAGCGAACGAAAGCGCGTGGCGAGCCGATGAATCGAGGTTTCCAATAGATGTCATCGTAGGTAGGTCAAAGCCGAAGGAGGCGCTCATGCAACTGCATGTCACGGGTCATCACGTAGAGGTCACGGCTTCCATGAAGGACTACGTCGAGAAGAAACTCGACCGTATCGTGCGACACTCCGACCGCGTCATCGACGTGCACTGCATCCTGAGCGTGGAGAAGAAGGTCAGACATAAAGCGGAGGCCACCATCTTCCTGAGCGGTGGCAAGGTCTTCGCAGATGCGATCGATGACGACATGTACGCCGCAATCGACGCCCTCGCGGACAAGCTCGACCGCAGCGTCAAGAAGCACAAAGAAAAGCTCAACGATCATCACGCCATCGAGGCGCAGAAACACCAGCAACCGTCGCTGTGAAACGCGCCCCGTCGACGCGGGGCGCTTGTCGCTATTGCGCTCTGGGCGCGGTCGGCTAGTCTGCTAGCTTGCTGGCCAGAGGATGTGCGCTCTGGTCAGCGCACATCCTGGCTGGCTGCAGGATGACTTCATCTGGCCAGCTAGCCAGCCAGCTAGCCGACCGACCTTCCGTATGCGCCTCGTCATCGTCAGTGGACTCTCCGGCTCCGGTAAGAGCGTGGCTCTGCACATGCTCGAAGATCTGGGCTATTACTGCGTGGACAACATCCCCGCGGGATTGCTGCCGATGTTCATCTCGCACACGGTGCGCTCACGCGAAAGCGTGTATGCGTACACGGCGATCGGCATGGATGCGCGCAATCAGCCGTCTGAAATCGCATCGGTACCCGAACTGGTCGGCCAACTGCGGCGCAGCGGCCTCGCCTGCGATGTCATCTTCTTGCGTGCCGATGAAGATGCGCTGCTCAAACGGTACAGCGAGACGCGCCGGCGCCATCCCTTGAGCCGCGATGGCCTGAGTCTCGCCGAAGCGATCCAGCAAGAGCGCATCCTGCTCGAGCCGATCATCGATTCGGCCGACCTCATCATCGATACGACCGGCACCAGCGTGCATGAGTTGCGCGAGCTCGTGCGGGTGCGGGTGGGCGCGCGCACCGAGGAACGACTGTCGATCCTGTTCGAATCATTTGCTTTCCGGCACGGCGTGCCGGGCGATGCGGATTTCGTCTTCGACGTGCGCAGCCTGCCGAATCCACATTGGGAGCCGGGTCTTTCGCAACTGACCGGACGCGATGCACCGGTCGTGGCATTCCTGGAACGTCACGAGGCGGTGACGCGCATGTTCGAGGACATCGTACGGTTCCTCGACCAATGGATTCCTCAGTTCGTCGCGACCAATCGCAGTTATCTCACGATTGCGATCGGCTGCACCGGTGGGCAGCATCGATCCGTATATCTCGTTGAACGTTTGACCGAGTATTTCGCAGCAAAGTACCCGCTGGTCTACGCGCGCCATCAGATGGCTGCGCCGAACCGCACGTAATCACCGCCACCGCGCGCCGCACGCGCATCATTTTTCCTAGAGCCTGCGGCGCCCCGCCAGTACACTGCGCGCGGTTTTTTCCCGGGAACCTCTCGTGAGTGGCGCAAGTCCACGCACACGGCTATGACCACTGCACCCGAATCCACCCAGCCGAGCCGTTTGGCGGCATTGCGTGTTGCGCTCGAGCAGGGCGCGATGCGGCATGCGCAGCGCATGGTGAATTCGTTGCATCCGGCGGAAGTCGCTTCGCTGTTGGAATCCCTGCCGCCCGCGCGTCGCGAAATCGTCTGGGAGTTCATCGATCCCGAGCTCGAAGGCGACGTGCTCGTCGAGTTGAACGAGGAAGTCCGCGCCGAATTGATCGGCGGCATGGATGCCGAGGAGTTGATCGCAGCCACCGAGGGCATGGAGCTCGACGACCTCGCCGATCTCATCGGCGATCTGCCCGAAACAGTGAATCAACGCGTGCTGCGCTCGATGGACGCGCAGGATCGCGAGCGCCTCTCTGCCGTGCTGGCTTTTCCGGAGGACAGCGCCGGCGGCCTGATGAACGTCGACACGGTCAGCGTGCGACCCGACGTCACGATCGAAGTCGTGTTGCGCTATTTGCGCATCCGCGGCGAATTGCCGGAGCGCACCGACCGGCTATTCGTGGTCAACCGCTACGACCAGTACCTGGGTGCACTCGATATCACGAAGCTGCTCACCGAAGACCCGGAGAACACGGTCGGTGAGGCCATGGACACCACTGTCGAGGGAATTGCCCCCGACACCCCTGCGAACGAAGTTGCCAAGCTGTTCGAGGATCGCGACCTCGTGTCTGCAGCCGTGGTCAGCAAGGACGGCAAGCTCCTGGGTCGCATCACTATCGACGACGTCGTGGACGTCATCCGCGAAGAAGCCGATCACTCCGTGATGAGCATGGCCGGCTTGCACGAGGACGAGGACGTCTTTGCGGGTGTGATTCCGACTGCGCGCAGGCGCCTCCTGTGGCTGACGGTGAATCTTGCGACGGCGCTCTTTGCCGCCAATGTGGTTGGCCTCTTCGAGGCGACCATCGAGCAGGTCGTGGCACTGGCGGTACTCATGCCAGTGGTCGCCAGCATGGGTGGCATCGCCGGCAGTCAGACATTGGTGCTGATGATCCGCGGTCTCGCGCTCGGCAAAATCGAGCAGGCCAACGCGCGTTGGTTGCTGGGCCGCGAAGCGGCGGTGGGCGCGTTGAACGGCTTTGGACTGGCGGTGCTCGTGGGACTCGCGGCAGGCGCCTGGTTCCACGATTGGGCCGTGGGCGCCATCATCTGCGCAGCGCTGGTCATCAACATGCTGGCTGGCGCACTGGCCGGCGTCGGCGTACCGCTCGCGCTGCGGCGCATGGGCATCGATCCAGCCCTGGCTGGCGGCACCATCCTGACGACGTTCACGGACTCGATCGGGTTTGCCTCGCTCCTCGGATTGGGAACGCTATTTCTCACGTGACAGCCGGCGGAATTGCCCGGTGGCCGTGACGTTGGTGGGCGCACCACCAATGAAGCCGATCAAATCGTCCGAGCGCTTCATGGCGTCCTGGTAGCCCAGCGAGATCAACTCGCGGGTGTAGCTGTCCTGGAACATGAGATAGCTCATCAACTGGCCGCCGGCGCGGTTCAGTGCTCCCATGGTCCGCAGCAGCACGCGCAAGGCTCGTGGCAAAGACCCGGCATGTTTGCGGGCGATCTCCGATAGGTCGCGGCTGGGCAGCAGCACCATCATGTCGATGAACTTGAGTTTGACGCCATCCACCTCCACCGGCCCGATGGCTTTCACGATCGTATTGATCTGCGTGAGCCGCTCGAGGTCCGAATACAACCCATCGACGAACAGCGCATCGAGCATGTAACCGAAGATCTGGCCGAAGCTCGGAGGTGCCTGCATGGCCGCCGCAGACGGCAGCACTTGCGCTTCGTTGCGCGTCCCGATCACGAGCAACCGGTCGGCCCCTAAATGAATGGCAGCGCTGAACGGCGTGGACTTCCGCATCGAGCCGTCGCCGAAATACTCATCGCCCATGCGCACCGGGGGGAACAGGAACGGCACCGCCACGCTCGCCATCAGGTGATCGAGATCGATCTTCGCCTGCTCGCCGGCACGCCGCGCGCGAACCCAGGGCTTCAACCCGGGCTTGCAATGGAAATACGAGACCGAGCGCGCACTGGAGTATCCGGCCGCGGACAACGCCAACGCCTGCAGATGTCCCTGGTCGATCGATTGATCGATCGCCTTGAAGTCGAAATGCTGCTTGAGCAGCTCGCGCAACGGCGTGTTGTCGAAGAGTGCTTTGGGTGGCGGCAATAGCCATCCCCCAGAAGCCATCGCCAATGCCCAATGCAGTCCGGCGCGCCACATCGTTGGAGCATCTGCGCGATAGACCTGCCCGACCTGGAAATCGCGCCAGACACGCTCGAGCTTGCCGATTGCGCCGCGAAATCGCGCGGCGTCGATGGCGAGGGCCGTGGCATTCACGGCACCTGCGGAAGTGCCACTGATGACGGGAAAGGGATTGGCTGTCCGGGGCGGCAACAAGTCCGCGATGGCTCGCAGCACGCCTACTTGATAGGCAGCCCGGGCACCGCCGCCTGGCAGCACCAAGCCGAGATTCAAGCGCGGATTGCCTGACGCTGCATCCATCACTCAAGTGCTCGTATCGATTGCTGCGCGAGCCGGTTGCAAGCCATTCAGAGTTAGTATGGCACAGTGTCCTACATAGACTCGGTCGGCCACCCTCAGGAGTGACTCATGTCTCGTTATCGGATGCCGCTTGCTCGAATGCCTCACGCGGTCCTCGGCGTATTCCTGTTCGTCATGGCGAGTGCCGCGTGGGCGCAGATTCCACCGCTCGGCAAGCCGGCACCGGAATTCCGCCTGCAGGATCAGAATGGCAAGTGGCATACGCTCCAGGACTATCGCGGCAAATGGGTCGCGCTGTACTTCTATCCCAAGGACCAAACGCCTGGCTGCACTACTCAGGCTTGCGAGTTTCGCGACAACATTTTCGCCTTCAAGGAAGCCGGCGCCGTCATTCTGGGCGTGAGCGTCGATGACGTGAAATCGCACGAAGAGTTCGCCAAGAAGCACAGTCTACCGTTCTCGATCCTGGCGGATTCGAAGAAGGAGACGGCGAAAAAGTA
>DATELY010000089.1:0-5367 GCA_035276085.1 Steroidobacteraceae bacterium
GGATAGCCGACGCGCTCGTAGTACTCATCCGCCAAGCGACGCTCATCGCTTCCGTGGCTGGCATAACCATCGGGGCGCGGCTCTTTCACCCAGTTGATGAGCCCGCACAGATCCGCGATAAAGCCGCGCAGCACGACATCGGGTTTCGCTTGATGGCGCTCGCACAAGCGCATGAACTCGGCAGGGGTTGCGATCGTCACGATCCCCATGCCGCGATACTCATCGTGCAGTTGATCGTCGAGCTCGGAGGCGTGCAGTTCGAGGTCATGCTCGAGCTCGGTTTGTTCGCCCCATCGTGCGAGCTCGATCATGCCGGTGAGTTCCTGGATGCGTTGGGCGATGAGGTGCGGACGTTCGGCGGCTTCTGCGGTGCGGATCATCAGATTCGTTTTGGCGATGACCGCCTCGATCAGTTGGCTGCTGTGCATGGTCTTCTCCTGGCTTGCACAGCGCTCACGGCGAGCGCTGTTGGCCAGGCTCGAGCTGCATCGCGCGCAGCGCCGTCAAGGGTGGCTCGGCTTTGCGAGCCATTCACGCAGCCCTTGACGGTGCGAGCACGGTGCTAGCCTCTGAAGGCCAGCAGCGAACGCCGTTCTTCGTTCGCACGCGCGAGCGTGCGAACGACAACCACCGCGTGAAGCGCGGCGGAGCGAAGCGACAACCGGGAGCCCCCGGGGGCGGCGGGGTGCTGCGCACGGCAACGCGCGCGAAGCGCGAGGGCCGTGTGCCGCACAAGGGCGGGCGGGGGATAAAACACTGCGGCGCCGCGCCGCTCTCTTCAGCGAGCGTCTTCGCTCGCTGTGCGGGCACATTGACATAGCGCCCATTATGCGGGGCCGAACGGCCCGAACAGCGCGGCTCCGCGCGCTGCGCATAATGCTCTGGGCGTTATGTCGATGTGACCGCTCAAAGCCCCCTTGAGGGGGACGGGGGGTGTCGGCTCGTGCAGGCAAGCGCTCCTTCGTCGATGAACGCTTCGCGCTTGGCTGCACGAGCCGTAAAACACCACCAGCACGCGCGTCCGCGGGTGCTGACCGACTCATCCCACTGCGCTCATCGAGCGCACGGCACTTCACCTCGCCACTGCAGCAGCCTGGCGCGCGGCTTGGCCACCGAGCCGCAACGCGCCGATGGTTTTGCAAGCCGCGTGTCAGGCGGTCGGAGAGCGTCTTCATCACGCTGTCGCATGCGATGCTGCGTCTAGTGGCGCACGACATCGCCGCTCTCCTCTTCCGCTTCCGCATCGAGCGCGGCTAAAAGATCGGTGACGGCAGCAGCGGAGTCGATCGTGTCTGTCGTAGCTGGAGCCGGCTTCTTGATCACCGCCGGATGCGTCGCGGCATGCATCTGCTTCAACACCCGGATCGCCACCTGGGTGTAGATCTGAGTGGTGGAGAGCTCCGCATGTCCGAGCATCGCTTGGATAAAACGGATGTCGCAGCCGTTCTCCAGCATCAGCGTCGCCATCGTGTGCCGGAACAGATGGCATGAGCCGCGTTTGCCGATGTTCGCGCGCTCCACATAGCGCGCGACCGTGCTGCTCAGCCATTCCAGGTTGAACGACTCGCCGGCGCGTGTGAGGAACAGCGTCTGGTCGTTCGCATCGACCACCAGATGCAAGCGCACGCGCTCGAGGTAACGATCGATCCAGGCAAGCGCTCGCTCACCGATCGGGATCAGCCGATCCTTGCGACCTTTGCCTTGGCAGATGAGTACCGTGCCGCGCTCGCGATCGAGGTCCGGTACCTGCAGGCTCACGAGCTCCATGCGACGCATGCCAGTGCTGTAAAGCGTCTCCAACACCGCGCGATCGCGTAGCCCCAGCGGATCGGTCAGATCCGGCTGCGCCATCACCGCTTCCACTTCCGACACCGTGAGCACGTGCTTCGGCAGACGACGCACCACGCGCGGCAACTCCAGCTCACTCGCCGGGTTGTAGAGCAAGTAGTTGTTCTTCGTGAGCCACTTGAAGAAGCCCTTGACCGGCGTGAGCTTGCCGCGTTGGCTCGCGAACGACAGCGCCGCGCCACTCTTCTTGCGGTAGTAAAAGACATACCGCTGATAGCTCTCCAAGATCGGCTTGGTGATCTCCTGCGGCCGTGTCAGCGCACGGCCATCGCACCAGCCGATGAAGTCGCGCAAGTAGCGCTCGACGTTGTAGAGGGTCTGCTCGCTCTGACCTTTTACTTTCAGATGCTCGAGGTAGCGATTCATCGAAGCGATCAAGCCATCGGGATCGGCTGGATCGCCCACGGGCTTGAAGAACCGCCGCGGGCCGCGCTTGAGCGTGGACACCTTGCGGCCCATCTCAGCTCACCGAAGCAGAAGCTACAGCAGCTAAAGAGGAAGAAGGATGAGTACGATGCGATGCGCCGTTGGCTCGATCCGTAGAACTGCGTTTTTGCGATAGATCAGCAGAGGAGGCGGAAGTGGCTTGTTTTGCAGCACTTGAAGCGGTCGGCCCCACCCCCGACAACACCCCGACTTGAGGCCGACCAGACCCCGACTTCTCCGCCTTCACCCCCGACCGCTCCCCGTCGTAGCCGAAGGTGCTCACATCGATCAGCCCCGGCAAGAAGTGCTCACCACTCTTGTGGCCCTCGTACAGCAGCTCATACACGAAGCTCGCGCCACGACCGCCGCGATGGATCAGCAGGTACTCCATCTCCTCTAACCGATGCAGATGGATCTTCAGCTGCGTGTGACCGAAGCCGGTGTAATCGCGCACATCACGACGGGAGAAGCGGTACTGCGATCGATGCAGCTGCTGGCCTTCGCAGTGCGCGCTCACCATCTCATCGATCAGATGCAAGAGCCTGCGCGTCTGCGGCGGCAGCTCATCCAAGGATTGCCCAAGCACCCGATGCGCAAGCTCATTCGCCAGGCGGATGTCATCGAGCGTCACCTCCACGTACTCGATGTGCTGCGACGCTGCGGAACCCCCGACGGGGGGCGCACCGCACTGGTCAGGAGTTAAGGTCTTCACTTCGCGCTGGTATTGGCGCAGCAACGCGATCGACTCGATCAGCGACAGATACTTCTCGTGATCGCGCCGGGTGCGCGCAGCCGCATCGAGGAACGAGAGCTGTTCGGCATAAGGATTCACGACGGGGAGCGCGCGCAGCAGCCGCTGTGCGTTCTGGTGGGTCTTGATCAACTCATCGCGCTCGCGACGCTCCAGCAGACCCGCCAACGTGCGGCGCTTTCGCTGTAGCGCATGGATCGCGCGCGTCTGCTCACGCGATTCGTTCACCGTGAGCACCAGGCAGCGATTCAACAGCTCCTCATCCACTTCGATGGCGGTCGTGGTCAAGAAGAGCATCACCGGACCTTCGACCTGGTACTCGTGCGTCACCAGTCGGCCGGAGACGGGATCTTTCCCCGTGCTCGCGATCGTGAGCTCACCCTGCGATTGCAAGAGCTTCAGCGCATACGCCGCTTCCTGCACGCCCTGCTCCTCGGCGATGCCCAGGATCTTGTGCTTCAAGCCGATCTCGCCCATGTAAAAGAGGCTCTGACCCGTCATCGCCGAGTAATGCACGCGATCCTCGGCTGGCATGAGCGAGAGCACGGCGTCCATCAGCGTCGATTTACCGGCCGCGCTCGTGGACTGGATCACCACCGCCAAGGGCTTCTCCTGTTTGCGCGATAGGCACGCGAGGTAGGCCACCAGCTTGTTCGTGTCCTCACCCACCACACCGCACACGGTCAGATCAGTGATGATCCGCTCGATCAACTGCGGGTCCTTCAGCAACGCGAGCGCTTGCGCTTTTTCCTCCGCCGTCATCGTGAGCGCCGGCACGGCCAGTTTCGTGTGGGCCTTCTCGGCTTGTAGCGATTCGAGCTTCAACAGCACTGCACCCAGGTCGCGCTTCAACGTATCCTCCGAGAACGCAAGCTCGGCCGCGGCCTGCTTCAGATACGCCGTGCGCAGCCGTGCCGCGTACAGGTCCAGCGTGTCGACGTGGAACGCATCGGCGCGCGAGACGAGCAGACTCACCTTCAACTGCCCCGGTGTCAGCTCCTGCGCCAAGCCGCGGATGCGCCAGCGTCGATCACCCAGCACGATCAAGATCTCATGCTCACGTACTTCGATCGGCACCTCGGCAGTGACAGCAGCAGATGGAACAGATGCAGCTACTTCGGATGTCGGCGCCGACGGCGCGATCGGATCGGCCACTAAAGGGATCGGTTCAACGACAGGTTCGACGCTGGGCATCGGTGTCACGACTTGCATGGGTTCCGACACATGCGACACGGATGCCGTGCGCAGCACAGCCTTGCCGATCCACTGCGCACCACGCAGCGCCACACCCAACGACTTCTCGGCCGGCTGCACCTTCAGCGCATAGCTGTTCGCATCGAAGCCGTGCGGGAACAGCACGCGCCGGCACTCGATGCCCTCGCCCATCAGATTCTTGGCGAGCGCTTCCGCTGCACTGTCGCCGGCCTCATCGCGATCGTAGGCGATCAACACACGCTCAACACCGTGCTGCTTGAACGACGCCAGGTGCTCATCGGTAAAGCCGTTCACGCCGTAGCTCGTGGTGACGTTGCGATACCCCGCACACCAGAACGTCAGCGCATCGATCAGCGCCTCGCAGAGGATGATGTCTTTGCTGGCTTGCAGGGCGGCTGCATTCCAGACACCGCGATGCGGACCGGGCAGATACAGGTGCTTCGGCGTGCCGGTGCGCAGGTTGTCGAGCAGCTTGCGTCCGTACATCTGCACGACGCTTCCGGCTGCATCGAGGATCGGGATCACGATCGAGCCGTTGAAGTGCTCGTGACCCGACGCGCGCAACAGTCCCAAGGATTGCAGCCGCGTGCGGATCGCCTCGCCCTCCGCTCGACTCTTCTCCGGCAACCGATACCCAAGCGTGCGATTGGCATAGCCCAGCTTGAACGTGCGGATCGCTTCTTCCGAGCCGATGCCGCGGCGTTGCAAGTACTCAAGTGCCGCTGGACTTTGCAGCAGCGTTGCGTGGTAGTACTCAACCACCTGCGCCAACACCTTCGCATCCTCGGCCTCGCGCTCGAGCGGCAGCGGAAGTTTCCTCACCGTCGAGCGCTTGATCGCCGGCTGCGTCGGAGCATCAGAGCCAGCCACTAAGGGAAGATGATCGTTCTGCAAGAGCTCCACCGCATGCCGGAACGACACGCCTTCCGCTCGCATCACCCAGTCGATCACCGTGCCGCCGGCGTTGCACTTACCCAAGCAGTGCCACAGGTTCTTCGCCGGCGTGATCACGAGCGAGGGCGTCTTGTCCTCATGGAACGGACAGCGACCGATCAGATCGGCTCCGTGGCGCTTGAGCTCGATGCCGCGCGCCTCCGCCAGGCGCTGTAGTGAGACCGTCTGCTTCA
>DATELY010000090.1:0-2961 GCA_035276085.1 Steroidobacteraceae bacterium
GGGATCGGCCATGGGAGGCAATGCGGTTTTGCAGGAACCGCATCGTCCCGTGTCGGAGAGATGTTTGGCGGGAATGCGGTTGGGTTTTCCGCAGGACGGGCAGTTTCGGATGATGGGCATCTGCACCCTCAGCCTTTCAGACTCCACACCATTTTCTCGCAGCCGTGTCAGGCGGCTTCCTCATCCTTCTTCGGCGCCGGATCGGTTGAAGGAGGGTCGCTGGCGGGAAAAGAATCGGCGATGGTCTTGTCGAGTGATTCTTCGCGTGGCTCGGGCGTTTGCTGCGGCTTTCCGGGCTGCGGGTCAGAGTGCTCGCGCATCGATTTCATGATTCCTCCTGTGAAGATGGGCGACGACGACGCGGTGCTGCCCGCGCGGTGACCTCCGCACCAGGAAATCGCCCGCGGATCCGCGTTGTCCGTCAGCGTTCCGCATAGCGGGAACGGTTTCCCTGCTGAACTTTTCGGCTGATATCCTTCTGCTCCATGGAACGACGCGACCTCCTGAAGCTCTCTCCCCTTGCCCTGGCTGCCACCGTCGGCCACGTCTCATTCGCAGAAGCACAGACCGAGTCCCACCCTGCAGAAGCCGTTTACAACGTGCGCAACTTCGGCGCAACCGGCGACGGCAAAACCGTTGACACACCCGCCATCAACAAGGCCATCGAGGCCGTGGCAGCAGCCGGCGGAGGCACCCTGGTCTTCCCCGCGGGCACGTACATGTGCTTCACGATTCGCCTCAAATCGCATGTCGATCTGTACCTGTCGCATGGCTGCACGATTCAGGCAGCGGACTCGCCGAAGCCAGGCGAGAGCACGGGCTATAACGGCGGCACCTATGATGCGGCGGAGCCCAACGATCCGTGGACGCCGTATCAGGATTACGGTCACAATCACTGGCGCAATTCCCTGCTCTACGCGGAAAACGAGCACGACTTCGCGGTCTTCGGCCCGGGACTGATCTTCGGCAAGGGCCTCTCGTTCGGCTCGCGCGGACAGCGCGGCGATTACACCACTTTTGTCGCCGAGCAGCCCGGGGTGGGCAACAAGACCTTCGGCCTGAAGAACTGCCACAACGTCCTGCTGCGCGACCTCAGGATTCTGAAGGGCGGGCATTTCGCGATTCTGGCCACTGGCGTCGACAACCTCACCATCGACAATCTGCTCATCGACACCGACCGCGACGGCATGGACATTGACTGCTGCCGAAATGTCCGCGTTTCCAACTGCACCGTGAACTCACCCTGGGACGACGCGATCTGTCCCAAGTCGAGCTACGCGCTCGGGTATGCGCGCTCGACGGATCACGTGACCATCGCCAACAATTACGTGACCGGCACCTACGAACTGGGCAGCGTGATTGCCGGGACGTGGAAGAAATTTGCAGACGACGCGCACGTCTCGCGCAACGGCCGCATCAAGTGCGGAACCGAATCGAACGGCGGCTTCCGGAACATTACGATCACCGGCAACGTGATCGAGGGCTGCAAGGGCATATCGCTGGAAAGCTCCGATGGTGCGTATATCGAGGACTTCGCCATCACCGGCAACACCATGCGCGACATCGTGGACGCACCGCTGTTTCTGCGGCTCAACAAGCGCAACCGCAATCCGAAGGAGACGCTGCGTCCTGGCACGCTGCGCCGCATTCTGATCGCGAACATGGTCAGCTACAACTCGGCGTCATCTACGTCCTCGCTCTTCTCCGGCGTGCCCGATAACCTCATCGAAGACGTGAAGCTGTCGAATTGCTACTTCGATCATCAGGGGCTGCCCAGCCAGATGCGCGTGGGCTGGGGAGAGAACACGAAGCCCATGCCGGACTGGCACACGATTCACGTGCCGGAAATTGAAGACGCGTACCCGGAACTTCTGCGCTTCGGCCCGACGCCGTCCAATGGATTCTTCATCCGGCACCTGAAGCATTTGGAGATGTCGCATGTGGAGATCGCGCCCTCGGCTCCCGATCCGCGCCCGGCATTCTGGCTCGAGGACGTGGAACGGGCCGACTTCTTCGCCATCACGGCCCCGCCGCAGCCGAACTTCTCGCTGCACAACGTGCGGGATTTCCGCCTGCTCTGGTCGCGCGCAGCGAAAGACGCGAACGTCAGCAATGCCAGCGATCAGCTGATCTAGCGCATTTACGGAAGCGCCGCGGGTTCAACCCTCAGCGTCCGCATTTCCGGGATAGGTCACACGCGTCCCTTCGACGTGCGCCCATGGGGTGAGCGCGTGCGCACGCGCGGTGGTCGCGCTGGCGATTTCCGCGACGTGCACGCCGCGTACCAGCAGCGCGTCGGCAATGAGCGAGCGATGGCACCGCCAGGGCACGGCCTCGGCGCACATGATCGCAGTGCGGCTCTGGCGGGCAACGTCGATCAGCTCATCGACCGCGTCGTTGAACTCGGCAGTCTGCATGTAGTCGGCGTAGCCGCGAAAGCTCGCATTGCGCCACGCCGTGTTGATGGAGTCGCGACGGGCATGCCGCAGGCCACCCAGCGCGCGCATCTGCCTGTAGCTGATCCCGGCCTGCTGCAGGGATTCGGAGAGCTGCTCCGCGCCGAATTGCGGATTGTGCCGCGAGCGCGGCACGGTGCGTACATCGACGAGTTGTTGCACGCCATGCGCACTGAGCAGCGCGATGAAGTCTTCAATGCTGCGTGTCGAGTGGCCGACGGTGAAGATCTCGAGCGGCTGTTCGCGAACCTTCGACCCGCGAGCCACGGAGCCTTTACGCGTGGGTGATTTCCCGGGCGGCATCCAGAACCTCGCTGATGATCAGCCGCACGTCGTCTTCCGTCGTGCGATGGTTGACGATGCAGGCACGCAACGCGAATTGATCGTGGATCGTCGCGTTGGACAAATACACGCGTCCACGGCCAATGACTCGCTCAAGGATCGCCCGGTTCAGCCCGTTCAAATCTTCCGCAGGTCCGCGATGGCGGAAACACACCGCGCTGAG
>DATELY010000091.1:0-11701 GCA_035276085.1 Steroidobacteraceae bacterium
GGACCAATGCATCCCCGACATCGTGCATGTCCATGAAGCTGTGGACGTGCACCGCGGCATCGAGAGTGCGCCAGAGCCGGCGCAACTCGGCCGCCGTGTCGGGACCGAGGCTGCTGAAAGAGAAGAGTCCGCCCGGCCGCAACACACGCGCAACTTCCGCGAACACGGCATCGAGGGAGTTGCACCAGGGCAGCATGAGATGGCTGAACACCAGGTCGATCGCCGCCGCGCGCAGCGGCAACACGGCCGCGTCAGCGCACACGAGATCGAACGGCCGCAGCCATCCCCGCTGCGCACGAGCCTGCAGCATCATGCGGTGCGCTGAATCGACACCGAGCACTTGAGCTTTGGGGTAGCGGTTCTTGAGCGCACGCGTGCCAGTCCCGGTGCCGGCACCGAGGTCCAGTACGCGCTCAGGGACCAGCCGCACGACATCCAGGCGTTCGATTAATCGCTGACGCAATTCGGTGATGACCGCAGCCGCGGCATCGTAATGATCGGCGGCGCGGTTGAAGCTTGCGCGAACGAGGCGGGGATCGAGCCAGTACTCGTCACTCATCCGGTCCCCTCCCTTGCGAAGCGGGGGGCGAGCCGGTGCCTTTCGCAACGACACTGAATGTGTCGTTGCCCGGCGCAGCGCCAGTGCATGGATGCACGGGCCGGGGAGTGACACAGGGAAGTGGCCTTCACGAGGGTTAGGGTGGGGGCACGTGATCGCGCTTCGATGCTAGACCGAGCAGCCCCCATCCTGTCCTGGCGCGCCACTTCCTCCGGTCGTTCCCCCGTTTCACAGGGGAAGGGACGCTAGCGGTCACTGCTGTGCCTGAATTCCCAAGCGCTCGAAGAGCGTGGCGTCGTGCCCGAGCCCAGGATTCTCTGTCGTCAGCAGCTTGTCGCCCGCAAAGATGGAATTCGCGCCCGCGAGAAAACACAGCGCCTGCGTCTCATCGCTCATCTCTGTTCGACCGGCTGAGAGCCGCACGTACGACCGTGGCATCAGCAGGCGTGCCACCGCGATGGTGCGCACAAAATCCAATGGGTCGACCTTGGCAGCGCCATACAGCGGCGTGCCGGGCACCTGCATCAGCTGATTGATCGGCACGCTTTGCGGGTGCTCCGGCAACGTGGCAAGCGTGTGCAGCAGCTCCGCGCGATCCTGCGTCGTTTCTCCCATGCCGAGAATGCCGCCGCAGCACACGTTGATGCCGGCATCGCGCACGGCGGAGAGTGTGTCGAGGCGGTCCTGGTAGGTGCGCGTGGAGACGACCTGCGGGTAGTACTTCTCCGACGTGTCGAGATTGTGGTTGTAGTAATCGAGACCCGCGGCCTTCAATTGCTGCGCCTGGTCGGGTGACAGCATGCCCAACGTCGCGCACGTTTCCATACCCAGCTCGCGCACGCCTTTGATCATTTCGACGATCACCTGCAGCTGGCGCTGCTTCGGGCTGCGATACGCTGCGCCCATGCAGAAGCGAGTGGCGCCGCTGGTCTTGGCCGCCCTCGCGCGCTCGAGCACTGCTGCGACTTCGAGGAGCTCTTCGCGCTCGAGGCCGGTGTCATAGCGAACGCTCTGCGAGCAGTAGCCGCAATCCTCGGGACACGCGCCCGTCTTGATCGATAACAGCGTGCTGATCTGCACTTCGTTGGGATTGAAATGCTGCCGGTGCACGCGCTGGGCGTGATAGATCAAATCGGCAAACGGCAGCGCCATCAGCGCCTGAACCTCACCCAAGGTCCAATCGGTGCGCACGGCACCGAGGCGGTCTGGATCAAGAGCCGATTCACGGATGTTGGCGGCGATGGCGTTCATTTCTATTCGTTAGCGCAGATGGGGTTGAGATCGCATCTGTCGCGAGCAGCGCAGACTGCGTCCAGTCATGGGCGACAAGGGTGGTGGGTCGAATATGGCCTGTCAACTGAATTGGCGGAATCGGGTCGACAGTGCGAGGCATGTGCTCCAACGCATGCTCTGGCCGCCGCAGTGCTTGCTGTGCGGCGGGGCGGGGCAACCGCCGTCCACGGACATTTGCCGCGATTGCGAGGCGGATCTCATCCCGCTGGGCGTCGCGTGCATGCGTTGCGCGCAGCCGCTGCCAGTGGTGGCGATGCCTGCCTGTGGACAGTGCCTGCGCCGGGTGCCCTCCTTCGACCGTAGCTTCTGCGCCTTCCGCTATGAACCGCCGCTCGCTGAGTTGGTGCGGAGCTTCAAATATCGCGGCAACACGGCGGGCGGGCGCTTGCTTGCCCATTTGTTCTGCAATCGACTGGAGAGCCGCAGAGGCCCGTGGCCCGACTGCATCATTCCCGTCCCGCTCGCGCACCAGCGCTATCGCGAGCGGGGGTTCAATCAGGCCATCGAGCTCGGCGCGCAGATCGAGCGACGAATCGGCATCCCGATGCGGACGGATGTCGTCGTTCGCGTGCGCGAGACGACCGAGCAGGCCGGGCTCAAGCCGCGCCAGCGTCGTCGCAATGTGCGCAGGGCTTTTGCGGTGCTGAGACCGTTGCAGGCCGCACGCGCTGTCGTGTTGGATGACGTCATGACCACGGGCAGCACGGTGAACGAAGTGGCGCGTGTGTTGCGAATTGCCGGTGCGCGCGAGGTGGAGATTTGGGCGATCGCGCGCGCGGCCTCGAAGGCATGAAAGCGCGGTAGTGCCTCTGACCAACCGCTAACCGCCAACCGCTTCTTTCTACTAGGCGGCGTTGCTGCGAAACAAATAGTCGAGCGCAATGCCGGCAAAGATGGCCAAGCCGAAATAGTTGCTGTGCAGGAAGGCCTGGAAGCAGCGGTCGCGTTGGCGATCTCGAATCAGCCACTGCTCGTACGTGGCAAACAGGCTTGCTGCCACCAAGCCGCCCGCAAACCACGGTCCCAACTGCAGCTCGCGGCCCACGAGACCCAGCGCCAACAGCGACATTGCCTGCATCGCGGCAATGATCGTGCGATCGGCGTCACCGAAGAGGATGGCGCTGGAACGCAAGCCGATGCGCAGGTCATCGTCGCGATCGACCATCGCATACATGGTGTCGTAAGCCATCGTCCACAACAGACCGGCGATGAACACGAGCCAGGCGAGCTGAGGCACCGTGCCATTCTGTGCCGCATACACCATCGGCACGGACCACGTGTATGCAATGCCCAGATAGAACTGCGGCAGCGGAAAGAAGCGCTTGAAGAGCGGATACGTGACCAGCAGTGCACCGCCGACGAGTGCCATGTAGCGGGCCAGGGGATTCAAGAAATAGAGCAGTCCCAATGCCGCCGCCGCCAGCAGCACGAACGCCACCAGCGCCGTTGCCGGCTGCAGCTCGCCGCTGGCGAGCGGTCGGTCGCGTGTCCGTTGCACCTTGCCGTCGAAATTGCGATCGGCAAAGTCGTTGATGGCGCACCCGGCGCTGCGCGTGAGGAACACGCCGACGGTGAATACGATGAGCAGATCGGGCGCGGGTTTGCCGGCCGACGACAGCCACAGTGC
The DNA here is from genome assembly GCA_035276085.1 of Steroidobacteraceae bacterium. Taxonomy (GTDB): domain Bacteria; phylum Pseudomonadota; class Gammaproteobacteria; order Steroidobacterales; family Steroidobacteraceae; genus DATELY01. The sequence continues at coordinate 3,480 of DATELY010000091.1, forward strand.
CCACAGTGCAGGCCACAGCAGGAGGTAGGCGCCGATCGGTCGATGCAGCCGCATGAGACGGACGAGCGCCGCGAACTTGTGCCCGAGCCGGGGCAGCGTGTCGTTATAGAAGGATGTCGCGCTGATGCGATGACCCAGCCAGCGCAGCCGATCCCGTGTCGCGCTCAGCAAGGCGGCCACCGGTCCAGCTCGGGCAAGAAGACTTCCGTCACCAGCAGTGGCGCACCTTCGATCGCGAAGATGGAACGCCGCGCCCACAACGATGAGCGGCTGGTCGTACCCGCGGCAGCTGCCGCGAGCAGCGCATCGTCACCGGTCAGATGCTTGAATTCCAGCGGGCCTCGATGCACGGCGGCAACGCGAGCCAGTGTTTCACCGAGCGAGCTGGTTCCGAGCTGCCCGAGCCAGGGCTGGTTTTGCAGGGTCATGATGGGAATGCACGTTTGCGCGAACAGCACCCGGCGCGGACCGGTCATCATCTCGACCTCACGCAGCAATGCCGCGCCGTTCGGGCAGGCCATGCGCGCCAACGCTTCAGAGCATTCGGTGGTCTGCAGCTCGCGCACGATGTTCAACGCATACGCTTTGCCGAAGAAGTCGCGCATGCGCGCGGTCAACAAGCCTGAATAGGTCAACCAGGCACGAATGGTGGCGGGCACGTCGGCATGCGCCAGCGCTGCGGCATCGATCCAAGAGGTCATGTTCTGAGCGGTCAGCGGTAACTCTGCAGGCATGCGTGGCATTCTCGCAGAGTGGCGTGCCCGGCGTGAGATGCCTGGGGCTCCGCCTACACGGCAAGCGAGATCCGTCACACCTTGCCGAACCGGGCGGCGCCCCCGATCCAGCGCGCCAACAGCGGCTCGATGCAGTGACGATGCTGCGCTTGGAGGCGCTCGGCCACGCTGTGGATTTGCGGCAAGAGATCGGCATCGCGCATCAAGTCCGCAACACGCATTTGTGCGAGTCCGGTCTGCCGCGTGCCCAGGAGCTCGCCCGGACCGCGCAACTCGAGATCGCGACGCGCGATTTCAAACCCATCGTTCGTTGCGCGCATGACCGCGAGTCGTTGACGGGAAATCTCGCCCAGTGGCGGCTTGTACAGCAACACGCAACTGCTGGCGGCACTGCCGCGCCCGACGCGACCGCGCAGTTGATGCAGCTGTGATAGTCCCATTCGTTCGGCATTCTCGATCACCATCAGGCTCGCATTCGGGACATCGACGCCGACTTCGATCACCGTCGTCGCAACCAGAAGATCGATCTCGCCAGCCTTGAACTGCTGCATGACGCGTTCCTTGTCGCGCGGTCGCAGCCGCCCATGCACGAGCCCGATGCGCAGAGCGGCGAGTGCCTCGCGCAACTGCTCCGCCGTCTCTTCAGCCGATTGCGCATCCGCTTCATCGGATTCCTCGATCAGCGGACACACCCAGTAGACCTGGCGGCCCTGGCGGCACGCCGCTTCCACGTGCTGCACGATGTCTGCACGCCGGGTTTCCTGCATCGCCACCGTATGCACGGGTGTGCGGCCGGGCGGCAGCTCATCGATGATCGACACATCGAGATCGGCATAGGCCGTCATGGCCAATGTGCGTGGGATCGGTGTCGCTGTGAGAACGAGCTGATGCGGACGCTTGCCGTCCACCGCGCCCTTCTCCTGCAACAGCAAGCGCTGATGCACGCCGAAGCGATGCTGCTCATCGATGATCACGAGACCGAGACGCCGGAACTGCACGTGTTCTTGAAACAGGGCATGGGTGCCGATGGCGATGTGCGTGTCGCCGCTCGCGAGTCGGGCGAGTACGGCATTGCGCGTGCTGGGTGTCTGACTGCCGGTGATGAGCTCGGCTTGCACCGAGGAGCCTTCGAACCAACGCAGGAAGTTGCGTGCGTGCTGTTCGGCCAGCAATTCCGTCGGTGCCATGACGGCAGCCTGAAAGCCCGCATCGACGGCATGCACAGCCGCGAGCGCTGCAACGACGGTCTTACCAGAGCCGACATCGCCTTGCACCAGACGCAACATCGGCCGCGGTTGCGTCAGGTCGCGCTCGATCTCGCTCCATGCGCGTTGCTGCGCGCCCGTGAGCGGGAACGGCAGCGCCTGGAGGAGCTGCTGGACACGCGGACTGCGCGGCGGAAAGCTCCATCCGCCTTCGTGCTGGATCTGCTCCCGCAGCATCCGCAGGCTCAAGTGGTGCGCGAGCAGTTCTTCGAATGCGAGCCGGCGTTGCGCGGGATGCCGGCCCTCCATCATCAACGCGATGTCTTCATCGGGTCCGGGCCGATGCACGAGCGCGAGCGCCTGTGCGAGCGATGGCAAAGCGAGTTCCCGCGTGATTTCCGGTGGCAGCAAATCCGGAACGCCACGCCGCTCCACTTCAGCTAGCGCCAGCGTCGTGAGCTGCCGCAAGCGAGCCTGCGTGAGGCCTTCGGTTGCCGGATAAACCGGCGTCAACGCAGCATCGGCGGCGAGCGCCGTATCCGGCGCGATGCGGCGATACTCTGGATGCACGATCTCGAGACCCAGCGACGTGCGACGGATCTCGCCAAAGCACCGCAAGCGCGTACCGCGGCTCAATGCCTGTTGCTGTTGTTGTGAGAAATGAAAGAAGCGCAGCGTCAACGACCCCGAGCCATCGCTCATGCGACACAGCAGTTGTCTGCGGCCGCGGTACGCGACTTCCGTGAGCTCGATCAATCCTTCCACCACGGCCTGCGTGCCGATGCGCGTCGCCCCAATGGGCGTGATGCGAGTGCGATCTTCATAGCGCAGCGGCAGCAGAAACAGCAGATCCTGGATCGTCTGCACCCCGAGTCGCGCCAACCTGGTTGCGAGCGACTCGCCGACCCCGCGCAGCGACGTGATCGGCACGAGGTGCGGGTTCATAGGGTTGGCGGGCACGGACGGGCTACAGGCTGCGGGCTACGGCCAGAGGGTGGATGCTGGCCGTAAGCTGTAGCCCGTTGCCGTCATCGGATTGAACTCGCTATGCGAGTTCAACCACACAGTCCATTTCCACCTGCGCGCCTTTGGGCAACGCGGCGACGCCGATGGCCGCGCGCGCGGGATACGGCTCGGCGAAGTACTCGCTCATGATCTTGTTCACCAGCGCGAAGTGGCCGAGATCGATGAGAAAGACATTCAACTTCGCGACGTGAGCGAAGGTGCCGCCCGCCGCCGTGGTGATGGCCTTCAAGTTGTCGAATACACGCCGGACCTGCACTTCCATGTCGCCCTGTACGAGGTCACCGGTCGCGGGATCCAGCGGTATCTGTCCCGAGACATAGACGGTGGACCCGCACTGCACGGCTTGCGAGTAAGTGCCGATGGCCTTGGGTGCGGAGGGAGTCGAGATGATGTGGCGTGGCATGGGGTGGAGGCGGTTGGCGGTTGGTGTGGACGTGTGGACGTGTGGACGTGCGGAGGTGCGAGGTGCGAGGTGCGAGGTGGCGAGCTTACTATCCGCCGCATACAGAAACAGCAGTAGCTCCGGTCGTCTTCAATTCTTCCCAACCGCTAACCGCCAACCGCTTCCTTCCGTCAAGCCAGCGTGCGCGTGACCCGCAGCACTTCCGGCATACGGCGCAGGCTCTTGATGACGCGCGCCAGATGCATGCGATTCTTCACCTGCAGATCGAACACGAGTGCCGTGGACTCGCCATCGCGCTCGTCCACGGACACGTGATCGATGTTGGTCTGTGTATCGGCAATGTTCGACGCGACGGCCGCGAGTACGCCCATGCGATTGCGGACTTCGATGCGCAGCTCGACGTTGAACAGGCGATCGGCATGCGGTTGCCAGGTGACCGACAACCACTTGTCGGGCTGCTTGCGGTAGTTGCGCAGATTTCCGCACGCTTCGCGGTGAATGACGATGCCGCGACCGGAAGAGAGATACGCCATGACGGGATCGTTCGGAATCGGATAGCAGCAGCGCGCGTACGTGACGACCAAGCCTTCCGTGCCCGCAATGGCAAGCGGTCCCGCGGTCGCCGCAGGGTGCTGTTCCGCAGCCGCGGAGCCCGGTGGCAAGAACTGGCGCGCGACGAGCGGTGCGAGCCGCTCGCCAAGACCGATGCGCTCGCACAACTCGTCGATGTTCTTCAATCCGAAGTCCTGCGCCACCTTCTGCAGCTGCTCTTCCGGAATCTTCTTCAGTACGAGCGACAACTCCGCCACCGCTTGCGACAGCAGTCGCTTGCCGAGCTCGATCGCTTCCGAGTGCTTCAGGCTCTTCAGGTAATGACGGATCGCAGCGCGCGCCTTGGCGGTGACCACGAAGTTCACCCACGCGGGATTCGGCGTCGCACCTTTTGCCGTGATGATCTCGACCGTCTGCCCATTGCGCAGCGGCGTTCGCAACGGCACCAGGCGACGATCGACCTTCGCCGCGACACAGTGATTGCCGATGTCGGTGTGCACTTCGTACGCGAAATCGACGGCCGTGGCATTGCGCGGCAAGCGGCGGATGTCGCCGCGCGGCGTGAAGACGTACACCTTGTCCGGGAAGAGATCGAGCTTGACGCTCTCCATGAACTCTTCGGAATTGCCGCCCTGCTGCATGTCGACGAGGTGCTTGAGCCACTCGCTCGTGCGATCGACATGCGCCTTGCCCTGATCGTCGCCGCTCTTGTACTGCCAATGCGCAGCGATACCGGCTTCGGCCACGCGGTGCATGTCCTCGGTGCGGATCTGCACCTCGATGGGCATGCTGTTCGGGCCGAACAACGTCGTGTGCAGCGATTGGTAGCCGTTGATGCGCGGGATCGCGATGTAGTCCTTGAAGCGGCCCGGCATCGGGCGATACAGGCCGTGCACCAATCCCAGCGTGCGATAACACGTGTCGATCGAATCGACGACGATGCGAAAGCCGAACACATCGACGATCTCCGCGAGCGACGCGCGTTTGCGCCGCATCTTCTGATACACGGAGTACAGGTGCTTCTCGCGGCCCTCGACGCGGCCCTGAATGCCGGCCTGCTTCAGCGCATTGCGCAGATTCGCTTCGATCTTGCCGACGAACTGCTTCTGATTGCCGCGCGCCCGCTTGAGCGCTTTCTCGATGATGCGATGACGTCCCGGATACAGCGCCTTGAAGCCGAGTTCTTCGAGCTCGGTTTTGATGGCGTGGATCCCCAAGCGATTGGCAATCGGTGCGTAAATCTCCAAGGTTTCGCGCGCGATCGTGCGGCGCTTCGCCGGCGGCACGGAGCCCAGCGTGCGCATGTTGTGCGTGCGGTCGGCGAGCTTGACCATGACGACGCGAATGTCGCGCACCATGGCGAGCAGCATTTTGCGAAAGCTTTCGGCCTGCGCTTCGGCACGGCTGCGAAACTGCAGATGGTCCAGCTTGGAGACACCATCGACGAGCTCGGCCACGTCCGTGCCGAAGCGCGCGACCAGGTCGTCCTTGGCCGTCGGCGTGTCTTCGATGACGTCGTGCAGGATGGCCGCGACGATGGTCTGCGCGTCCATGTGCAGATCCGCGAGGATGTCGGCAACCGCGATCGGGTGGGCGATGTACGGCTCGCCGCTCAGGCGCTTCTGGCCCTCGTGCGCCTGGGCGCCGAATTCATACGCTTCGCGAACTTGATCGACGGCCTGCGGCGGCAGGTACGTTTCCAGCTTGTTCAGTAGCTGGGTGGCCCCTATCGAGCGCCTTCCCGTTGGTAATAAACCCAGAATGGAAGACGCGTAATCCATGGCAGGGACGGGCGCTTCGCGGGTGTCGGCCTACTCCCCCAGGCCGATCTGTGGGGCGCGCAGCTCGCCGGACATTTCAGGTTCCGGCAGCATCTCGGGCGCGGGGCGATCCACTTCTTCCAGAATCTCCGGCCCGATATGGCCGGCCGCGATCTCACGCAGGGCGAGCACCGTCGGTTTGTCGTTCTCCCATTCGAGCGTCGGCTCGGCGCCATTCGCGAGCTTGCGTGCCCGGCGCGAGGCGACCAGCACCAGCTGGAACAGGTTCGGAACGTTTTGCAGACAATCTTCGACGGTGATGCGGGCCATGAGGGATCCTCGGACAGGGCGGAAAGAAGCCATTAAACGGGAGAAAGTATAGCGAGCGGGGAGGACGGCCGACGCAGAAGTTTCGGCTGTCGGTCGGCTGGCTAGCTGGTCTGCTGGTCTGTTGGCCAGAAGGCGAGAGATTCTTCCGACCTGTTCTCCCCTCTGGCCATCTGACCAGCCGACCAGCTAGCCGATTCCCGCGCGCCCGCGCGGAATCGTTTTCCGCTACCATTGCGCGCCCTCGAAAGCCGGCCCTAGGGCACCCGGCCAACAATTTGTGGAGATGGGTATGAAGTTGCGACCGACCCTGGTGGCGCTCGGCCTCGGGATCGTATTGAGCGCAAGCAGCATGCTTGCGAGTGCTGAAGGCAATGCGAAGAAGGGTGCGGAGCTGGCCTACACGTGCCTCGGTTGTCACGGCATTCCCAGCTACAAGAACGCCTATCCCAACTATCGCGTGCCGAAGGTCGGCGGTCAGCATGTCGCCTATCTCGAGAGCGCGTTGAAGGCGTACGCCTCCGGTGAGCGCTCCCATCCCACGATGTATGCACAGGCCTCATCGATGAGCGACCAGGACCGCGCGGACATCGCAGCTTATCTCGCAGCGCAGCCGCTCAAACCGGCCAAGCAAGTCGCGGGTACTCCGCCCGCCGCCACGCAGGTCTGCGTGGCCTGCCACGGCCCGGACGGCGTGAGTCCCACTGCGGAGTATCCCGTGATCGCGGGTCAGCATGCGGACTACATCGAGCACTCCTTGCGGGACTACAAGAGCGGCAAGCGCAAGAACCCGATCATGGCCGGCATTGCCGCCGGTATTAAGGATGAAGACATCCCGGCGCTGGCTGCGTTCTTCAGCCGTCAGCCCGGTGTGTGCGGGATGGATCAGGTGCACAAGGCCGGCAAGTGCCAGGACTGAGCTGCTGATAACTGTTCGCGGAGATCGTATGCCGTCGTTTCGTGCATTGCGCATTCACGATCAGGGCGGCAAGCCGACGGCCCGTTACGACACCCTCACGCTCGACGACCTCGCACCGGGCGAAGTCGTCATCCGCGTGCGCTATTCCGACATCAACTACAAGGACGCGCTCGCAGCGACAGGCACCAGCAAGATTCTGCGGAAGTACCCGCTGGTCGCGGGCATCGATCTCGCCGGCGAAGTCGTCAGTGCGAGCGACGGGTCTGTCGCGCCCGGTACTCGCGTCGTCGTGACCGGCTGCGGCCTGAGCGAAACGCACGACGGCGGTTACGCGGAGTACGCGCGTGTTCGTAGCGAATGGGTCGTACCGATTCCCGCGGGCTTGGACGAATGGCAGGCGATGGCGCTGGGTACCGCCGGGTTCACCGCAGCATTCGGCGTCCATCGCATGGAGCAGAACGGCCAGAAGCCGGAACAGGGCGAAGTCATCGTGACGGGCGCTACCGGCGGCGTCGGCAGTCTGGCGATCGCAATGCTCGCGGGGCGCGGATACGACGTCGTGGCGCTCACAGGCAAGCGCGCCGCGGAGCCCTACCTCAAATCCCTCGGTGCCAAGCGCGTCGTCTTGCGCGACGAGCTCAAGATGGGGACGCGGCCACTCGAAGAAGCGCAATGGGCGGGTGCCGTCGACAATCTCGGCGGCGATGTCCTTGCCTGGCTCACGCGCACGGTGATCCCGTGGGGCAACATTGCGAGTATCGGACTTGCAAGCAGTCCGACGCTTACGACCACCGTGATGCCGTTCATCCTGCGCGGCGTCAGCCTGCTCGGCATCAATTCGGTGTTGAACCCGCGCCCGGAGCGATTGCACGTTTGGCAGCGAATGGCGACGGACTTGAAGCCGCGCAACCTGCAGTCGATCGTCACGCGCACCGTCAAGCTCGACGACCTCATGAACGTATTCGATGAGTATCTGCGGAGCCAGGTGACCGGCCGCACGGTCGTCGAGATCGGGTAAGGAGGGTCAGGAAGGCTCTGGGCTCTGGGCCGAAGTCCCAGAACCATGACGCACCTTGCTTCTTCTTTTTTTACTCTCTTGCTTCCGTACCCAGAGCCCTCCTAGCCCAGTGCCCTCCTCACCCCACATAGACACTCTGCGCACCGGCGCGGCGTCCTTCGGCATCGATCTCGCCGCTGCAGATGCACAGCGGCTTCTGCGACTGCTCGATGAGCTGGATGACTGGAATCAGCGCATGAATCTCACCGCGATTCGCGCGCGCGATCAGCAGATCACCA
>DATELY010000092.1:0-85713 GCA_035276085.1 Steroidobacteraceae bacterium
CCTCACACCCCAAGCCCCAAGCCCCAAGCCCGCAAAGAATTGCATCCGCGGCTGAACTGAGTGCCATCCGCCCTAAACCAACGGGCCGAAGGGCTGTGCGTTGTGCAGGTCGAAGATGTCCGCGCCGTTCTTGCTCCTGAACATACGGCGATGCTGATCGGGGAAATCGGCTACCTCGGTTTCATGGTTCTCGCCGCCCATCAGATACACCAGCTCTTCTGTGAATGGATTACGCACATGATGGGCCACCGACGGCGTCGGAAACGCCATGAAGTCGCCCGGGCCGATTTCGTATTCGACACCGTCGATGCGCGCGATACCGCGGCCTCGCAGGATGTACAGCCATTCCTCCTCCGTGTGATGCGAGTGGTACACGAATGACTCTTTGCCCGGCGGCACGCGCGCGAAATTCACGCCGGTGCGCTTCAATCCCAGCGCGCGTCCCAGCACCGTGCCGATCAGTTGCGAGTTCTCGTTCCACGGATGCGAGAAACTCTGCCCGAGTCCCTCGATGTCCGCCGCACGCATGAGATAAAGATTCGGTTTGTCCGTGCTCATCGCTTTGCTCCCCTTGCAAGCCCCGCGCGCAGCTTGCACTTGGGCCTCCCGCTCGGCAACCTTCGCCGCTTCTCGCGACAAGCCCAAGAATGCATCGATACTGGCTGCCACTCGTGATGCTCGGCGTCACTGCTGCTGTGCTCTACTGGGCATGGTCGCTGCTGCCCGCGCACAAGGGGGCCGCACACGCGCCGCAACCCGTCGCGCCGCGTGTCGCATACAGCCCCACACAACCCCTGAGCTTCGAGCTGATGTCTGCGGTTGAGGATCGAGGCTCAGCCTCGTTGGTGGCCTGGCTGCGGGACGAGCTGAGCTACTGGTTCCCGCGTGCGCCGGAGTTGCGTCATGTTGCGGCTGGAACGCCGAACACCGCGCGGCCTTTCGTTCTGCAAGTGCGGGCGGTACCGGCACAGCAACAACCGCAACTCCAATTGCGTCTGCTCGCGCCGGACGGTTTCGTCGAACGCGAGACGATGCTGACGACCCAAGCCGTGGGGTTGCCGTTCGCTCAGGCACTCGCGCAGGAGATTCCGCGCTTCCTGGGATTGGACACCGACTGGCAGGCATTGATCGGCACGAGCGACGCCGACGCCTATTCGGCCGTCGTGCGCACGCGTGAGCATCTGCGCGCCGAACCTACTTCCGAGTCGTTGGATCCGGAGCAGGCTGCCCAGCGGCTCGTCGTCGATATTGGAGCGCTCGAGCAAATCACCCGGCGCAACAAACAGTATGCGCGTGCGTGGTCGACCCTGGCGCTCGCCTACTCACGCATGGAAGGCGAGGACTCCACATCGCTCAACAGCCTGGCGCTCGCGGCGGCGGAGCGTGCCATTGCTCTGGACCCGAAAACGGCTGAAGCGCACGCCGTTCGCGGCTATGTGCAATATCAGCGCGGACAGTGGCTGGCCGCTCATGCGCAGCTCCTGCAGGCGCTGCAACTCGAACCGCATGCCGCTGCTGCGCTGACCGCCCTCGCGTGCTTGCTGGTCGACGCGGGGCTCGATGCTCAGGCGCAGCCGGTTGCCGAACGGGCGGTGAAGGTTGCACCGGCCGATAGCGCCGCACGCGAATGTTCGAGCTATGCGCGCATAGGCACAGGCCGACCGGCGGAGGACGGCAATGTCGCGCCGCCGCCGTTCGCCGCGGCGCGACTCATTGCGACCGTGCAGATACTCGAAGGCAATGTGCCAGCCGCGCGGCAAACCTATGCATCCGCAATCGCACGCGAGCATCGCGAAGCTCCCTGGCTGGATGCGCTCCTGAATGCCGCGAGCGATCACAACCAGAGTGTGGAAGCGCTGCGCGCAATCACATCCGCTGCCAGCGAAGGTCATGTCGATGCAACGACCGAACTGCTGGCAGGCGTCGCACTGAAGCGCAGTAATTTCGTCTTCAATCGCCTGTTGCGCATGCAACACGCCAACGAATATGCGCCCCTGCGCGTGTTGTGGCTGCCGCAAACGACCAACCTGCGCAAGCACGCAAGCTTCGACGACGTGTTGCGTGCATCGAACCTCGCGACGTTCTGGGCACGTCACGGCAAACCGGATGTGTGCACGAAGGAACCGAGCATCGCGGCGTGCCGCTAAGTAACGTCACGCTCTCTCGTCTCTGAAAGAGGCCAATGGGAAAGGCTGGGAATCGCCGCGGGCTGACGCTGGCGTTCTGGTCCGCGAGCGCGCACCGCGCCCGGCGTCGCGCACTTTCAGCGAGCGACCACGATGGGAAAGGCACCCGCCTCGACGTGTTGCATCAGATCGGTGGCCGAGAACGGACGGCCATCGAAGAACCCGTCGGGCCCGTAGGACAACGGGCCATGCACACCCGGAAGCACGCTACGTTCTTGGAACGCACCTTCATCTTTCACGTCGGCGGCCGGTACGTTGATGTCGAGTGACTCGAGCGCGCGGCGATAGATGTCCGGCCGATAGGTCTCATAGGCCGCGCAGAAGTCTTGCACCGAGAACGCAACCTGGCCCCAGCGCACCATCTGTGTGTAGAACCACAACGCGTGACTCGACCAGGGAAACGTCGCGGCATGACGCGCGGGCGTATAGAAGTTCTCCATGTGACGCGGCGCTTCATGCGCCGCCAGTTGCAGGCGCTGATCCAGTCCACGCAACAGCACGTTTGCGGGCACGCCTACATAGCGTGGCTCTGCCAGCAACTGCGCGAGCTCGAGATGATGCTCGTCCGCTTCGCACCACTGAGCCGCTGCGTGCACGGCGCGAAGCAGCGCGTCCAGCTCAGCCGGATGGTTCTCGGCCCAATCGGCCCGACAACCCAGCACCTTTTCCGGACACAGCCGCCAGATATCCGAACCTGTCGCCACGATCGTGCCGACGCCCGCTTCCACTGCCAGGCTGTTCCAGGGATCGCCGACACAGAAGCCATCGATCTGTCCTTCGCGCATGGCATCGACCAGAAACGGAGGCGGGATGACGACGAGTCGCACGTCGCGATCCGGATCGATGCCGCACGCGGCGAGCCAATAGCGCAACTCGTAGTTGTGACATGAGAACGGATACACCATGCCCAACGTCAGCGGCGCGAGCTGAGCACGAGCGCGTGTTTGCACGACGCGCTTGAGAGCCGCACCTTGAATGCCTGGAGCCGCGGCGGACGCTGCGCCTTCGAGCAGCATCTGCTGCCACACGGCGTTGGATACGGTGATGGCATTGCCGCCCAAGCCAAGAGAGAACGGCGCCATCATGGGCACCTTGAGATGTCCGATTCCCAGGCTCGACGCGACGGCCATCGGACCCAGCATGTGTGCCGCGTGAAAGTGACCGACGATGATGCGGTCGCGGATGTTCGCCCATGAGGTCTCGCGCACGAGCTTGAGATCGACACCTTCCGCCGCCGCAAAGCCCTTCTCTGCAGCGGCCACGAGCGGCGCACAGTCCAGCAGCGGGATGAACCCTACGACAAGGGAGTCTGTGTCCATCGAGGGGACGTTCGCGTTCTTCACTTCAGCAGTTGCGCGGCGGTGACGATGCTCTGCGCGATCTCGGCGATGCGGCGGTTCTCGTTCATGGCCGTCTTTCTCATCAACGCATACGCGTCGTCTTCCGAGACACCGCGCTTGCGCATCAAAATGCCTTTCGCACGATCCACGAGCTTGCGCTCTTCGAGCGCCTGCTTCGTGCGGTGGAGCTCTTCGCGCAGCTTGTTGAATGCGTTGAAGCGACTCACGGCCGTGTCGAGAATGGATTTCACGCGCTCCTTCTTCAGGCCGTCCACCACATACGCGCTCACGCCGGCTTCGATCGCGGCGCCGATGGTGGCGGCATCGGATCGGTCCACGAACATGGCCACCGGGCGCGCCACGCAGCGGGAAACCTGGAACATCTGTTCCAGCACGTCGCGATTCGGGTTCTCGAGGTCGATGAAGATGACGTCGGGCTCCAGCTCGACGATCCGCCGCATGAGACTCTGCATGTCGCGTACGACGGTGACTTTCGTATAGCCCGCCTCTCGCAGGCCCTCTTCCAGGATGGAGGCGCGCGTGAGGTTCTGATCGACCAGCAGTATGCGCAAGGACAGCTCGGCATTCGCGCCCGAGCCGTCTGCGGCTGCTGGCTTGCTCTCCACGGACGACCGCCTCAACCGCCGGATAGCGGCCAGGGGATCCGACGGCTCGGCATCGACGGAAGGGGCGTCATGGTTGGCAGGGGTATCGATCACGGGTCACTGCGAATCGCGGGCTACCAGCCCTGACTGCAACCGCTATGCCATGGGGCTCCAGCAACCCGAACGCCGCGCCCGCCGGCCCCCTCTGCGGCCGGGGATGCACCACCAATGCCCTCTCTCCCTCGCTACTGCACCACGACACGCCAGCGAGGACTGCGGCGTGAGCTGCCTCTCAACTGGCGGATGAGGTCAGGCGATTGATTAGCGATTACTAGGTCCTTTTCCTACACTCCGCCGCCGCACCAGCGGGTGCAGCAACTAAAACACAGCGGGTTCCGACCCAGGAGTGGATCGATGCAACGGAAATACGGATGGCTTGCGGGCTTGGCATTGGCCGCAACGGCAACGACGGCAACAGCGGCTGAGAGCGGCTTTTACTTTGGCGGCGCGCTGGGACAATCGAGCTATGACGTGAAGAAAGGCGATGCCGATGCGATATTCGACTTCGCTCTGTTCGAGGCAGGTAACGAGGTTGGTTTCGACGTCCTCGATACCGACTCGGATATGGACAAGAGCGACACGCTCTTCGGGGCCTTGGTCGGTTACCAGTTCGGCCCTTATTTCGCCGTGGAAGCGGCGTATCTTGATCTCGGCAAGGCTGACTACGACAACGACGCCGTGATCTTCTCCCCGACCCTGGGAGGCATGACGATCAACGGCGGCCTCTCCCTTGAATCCAGCGGACCCGCTCTGTCGGGTATCGGCATCCTGCCCCTCAGCGAGAGCTTCGATCTCTATGCCCGCTTGGGCGTCTTCTTCTCCGACACCAAGCTCAAGGTCTCGATCGAAGGCGAGTCGGATTCACTGTCGGGCAACGATGAAGATCTGTTCTATGGGCTCGGCGCGAGCTGGAACATCGGTACAAGTTGGACGCTGCGGCTCGAGTACCAGATGTTCGAAAAGGTGGGCAAGAAGAACGAAACCGGCGAAGGCGACGTGGACGCCGTGACACTCGGCGTGTTGTATCGGCTGTAAACGTCTCCCGACGACCCCAGCCGGCACGGTCTGCTGCGTGCCGGCTTCTTTTGTTTCTGCGAGCAGCACGGGCGAGCGAATTTCTATAATGCTGCGCTCAACCGACCAGCGAATACGGAGAGCACCCGATGACGGCGATCACTGATATTGCGGATTTGACCCTGGATGGCGAGATCGCCGTGCTGACGCTCGATTCTCCGCCGGTCAACGCCTTGTCGGCTTCTGTGCGCGAAGGTCTGCGCCTCGGTATCGAACGCGCGAACGCGGATCCGGCCGCCAAAGCCATCGTCCTCATGTGTGCGGGCCGGACCTTCATTGCAGGTGCGGACATCGTGGAATTCGATGGGCCGAACCTGCCCAACTTCGTTGACGCCTTGGGCGCCGTGGAGAGATCTGCCAAACCCGTGATCGCGGCGATTCACGGCACGGCGTTGGGCGGCGGCCTGGAAGTCGCCTTGTGCGCGCATTACCGAATCGCGCTGCCATCGGCGAAGTGCGGACTACCTGAAGTGACCCTGGGCCTGCTGCCCGGCGCGGGCGGCACTCAACGCCTGACGCGCATCGTCGGTCCGGAGAAAGCGTTGGAGATCATCACCAGCGGACAGCACTTGCCTGCGCAGTCATGCCTGGAGCTGGGCATCATCGACGAGCTCATCACCGAGGACGACTTCCGCGGCCAGGCAGTTGCGTTCGCGCGCAGGGTCCTGGCGGAGAAGCGTCCCCTGCGCAAGATCCGCGACGTGAACGACAAAGTGTCGGCCGCGCGGGGCAAACCGGAGATCTTCGCGGACTTTCGCCGCCAGAACGCGCGCCGCTTCCGCGGCTTCAAAGCGCCCGAATACATCATTCGCGCGATCGAAGCGGCGGTGAACCTGCCCTTCGACGCAGGCATGCAAACCGAGTGGACGTTGTTCGTGGAGTTGCTGCGCAGCCCCGAATCGGCAGCGCAACGCCATGCCTTCTTCGCCGAGCGCGACGTCTGGAAGATTCCGGACGTGGGTGGACACACGCCGATCATTCCGGTCTACACAGTCGGTGTCGTGGGCGCAGGCACCATGGGTGGCGGCATTGCCATGGCGTTCGCCAACGCCGGCTTGCAGGTCAAGGTGGTCGAGACCCAGCAAGCGGCACTCGACCGCGGCCTCGACACCATTCGCAAGAACTATGAGTCGAACGCGAAGAGCGGCCGCGTCAAGGCGGAGGATGCGCAGAAGCGCATCGCTGCGATCAAGGGCTCGCTCTCACTTCAGGACCTCGCCGCTTGCGACCTCGTGGTCGAAGCCGTGTTCGAGAACATGCAAGTGAAGAAGGATCTCTTCACGCAGCTCGATGGCATCGTGAAGTCGGGCGCGATCCTCGCGACCAACACGTCCGCACTCGACATCGACGAGATTGCAACGGCGGTGAAGCGGCCGGAGTCCGTCATCGGCCTGCATTTCTTTTCGCCCGCCAACGTCATGCGACTGGTGGAGGTCGTGCGTGCCGGCAGCACCTCGAAAGCAGTGATCGCAACGGCCATGCAATTGGTCAAGCGCATGGGCAAGTTGGGCGTGCTCGTGCGCGTCGGACCGGGCTTCGTGGGCAACCGCATGCTGTACCAGCGGCAGGGACAAGCGGATGCGATGGTGCTGGAAGGGGCGCTGCCGTGGGACATCGATCGCGTGCTCTACGACTTCGGCATGCCGATGGGTCCCTTTGCGATGGCCGATCTCGCCGGCCTCGACCTTCGCTGGCAGAAGGAAACATCGCGGGGCGAGACGTTGCGCGAGGTCTTGTGCGAGATGGACCGCCGTGGGCAGAAAACGCGCGCGGGTTTCTATGACTACGATGAGAATCGCAAACCTTCGCCGTCACCGCTCGTGGAACAGGCGATCAAGGGCTTGATGGCGCAGCACGGCCGCAGCCCGCGCGCGCTGTCGGACGCGGAGATTCTGGAGCGCTGCATTTATCCCATGATCAACGAAGGCGTGAAGATCCTCGAAGAGGGGAAGGCGATCCGCGCCTCGGACATCGACATGATCTGGGTCAACGGCTACGGTTGGCCCGTGTATCGCGGCGGTCCGATGTTTTATGCGGACACGGTTGGACTGAAGACGATCGTCGCGAAGTTGCAGCAGTACCAGCCGGTCTTGGGGCCGAGCTTCGTGATTTCGCCGTTGCTCGAGCGGCTGGCCGCGGAAGGCAAGCGCTTACGCGACGTGAAGTAGCCGTAGCGAAACCCTCCCTCGCCACTACGAGGGAGGGATCTGCTTCAGAACATCTCGGATGCGTCCGGCGCGCTGATCGCGACCTTGTGACGTGACGGGATGAAATCGCCCGTGATCATTTCGTCGTACGCCTGGCCCGGCCCCACCATGGGATACACACCGGCATCCGGATCGATCGCGACTTCGAGGAACGCCGGGCCCTTGAATTCGATGAACTCGCGGATGACCCGGGGTACGTCGGACTTCCGCTCCAATCGCACCGCAAACGGAAAGCCATCCGCTTGCGCGGCCTTGACGAAGTCCTTCTTGTGCAGTGATTTGTCGCTCGCGGACAGACGCCCTTTGAAGAACAGTTTCTGCCACTGCTTCACCATGCCGTCGCCGCAGTTGTTCAGCACCACGACCTTCACGGGCAGATCGTAAGTCGTGACCGTCTCCAGCTCGCCCAGGTTCATGCGGATGCTGGCATCGCCGTCGATGTCGATCACCAGCCGTTCCGGATGAGCGAACTGAGCACCGATCGCGGCCGGCAGGCCAAATCCCATCGTGCCCATGCTCCCGGACGTGAGCCACAGTCGTGGCTGTTTGAAGTGCGAATACTGGGCAGCCCACATCTGATGCTGACCGACGCCCGTGGCGATGATCGCCTCACCGCGGGTCAGCTTGTTGATCTCTTCCACGATGTAGTACGGCTGGATGAGCTCGCTGTTACGGTCGTAGTTCATCGCATACGTGGACTTGAGCTCGGCACAGTGGCGATGCCACTCGCTGAAATCCCGGTTGAAACGGGCGCGCCGCCCCCACTCGCGAAGCGTGTGCAGCGCATCCGGCAACAGGCCGACGTAATGCCAGTCGACCGCTTTCACCTTATTGATTTCAGATGCATCGATGTCGAAATGAGCGATGCGGGCGTTGCGGGCGAACTTGGCGGTATTGCCCGCGACGCGATCATCGAAGCGCGCGCCCATGGCGATCAGCAGATCGCAGTCGTCCACGGCATAGTTGGCGAACGCTGCGCCATGCATGCCCAGCATGCTCATCGACAAGGGATGCGTCGTGTCCATTGCGCCCAGGCCCATCAGCGTGGTGACCACGGGAATATTCGTTGCAGTGACGAACTCCCGCAGGGCCGCGACAGCGCCTGACTGAATCACACCGCCGCCGGCGTAAATCAGGGGTCGTTTCGCCTGACTCAACAGCGCGTAGAACTCTTCGCATTTCTGCTCCGGCAGGCTTTCCCGGACCAGGCGATTCATGCGATGACGGTAACCGGTGACGGGCAGCCGGCCGGAGCCCTGGAACGTCCCCGACCAGTTCTGCACGTCCTTGGGTACGTCGATCACGACGGGTCCGGGCCTGCCGGTGCGTGCAATCTCGAATGCAGTACGCACGCTCGCCTCGAGCTTTGTCGGATCGGTCACCAACAGCACGTGTTTCGCCACCGAGCCCATCAAGCTGGCCACCGGCGCTTCCTGGAAGGCGTCGCTGCCAATCGCACTCGTGGGCACCTGACCGCAGATGACCACGATCGGTATGGAATCGGCCATGCAATCACGGACGGGTGTGACCGTGTTCGTCGCGCCAGGCCCCGAAGTCACGAGACACACGCCGACCTTGCCGCTGGCCCGGGCATAGCCGGCCGCCATGAAGCCCGCACCCTGTTCGTTGGCCGGGACGATCAGGCGCATGGCTCGAGTGCCATCGCGGGCGCGCTCTTGGTTGTAGACAAAGATCGCATCGTATGTGGGCAGGATTGCCCCGCCGCTGTACCCAAATACCGTGTCCACGCCCTCGTCAGCGAGGGTTCGGATGATGATCTCGGCGCCCGACATTTGCCGGCCGGCAAGCGGATGCGACTGGAAAGCGCGTGGCGCGTGGCTGTCTTTCAAAGGCATGGCTGCATGCGAGGGCTTCAGGTGAGCCCGTTTCAGAATGGGGGCTTACAAGTGGCTTGGGAGCGCTTCGCGCTGCAAACAGACTAGCAGCAAGGCTCCTTCAGAGTCTATGCGCGGGGGGTGGCCCTCCCGTATCCTCACGGACCGACGCGCGCCGGGACTCACGTTGCGGGCGTGCATGACAGAACAGCGTTGAGCCGCTTCGATCAGTCCATGGCAGCGACCATCAGTTCATTTCGATCGTCAGCGGTGAAGGCATCCACGGGCATGAGTACGGTCAAGCGCCACATCATTTCTCTCCTGCTGCAGAACGAGGTCGGCGCGCTGACGCGGGTCGCCAGTCTCTTCTCCACGCGCGGCTACAACATCGAGTCTCTCAACGTGGCGCCCACCGACGATCCCACCGTGTCGCGACTGACGATGGTCACCACCGGCACCGAGGCGGTGATCCAACAGATCGTCAATCAATCGCTGAAGCTCGTGGACGTCGTCAATGTCGATGACATGACTCGCGACCAGCACATCGAGCGGGAGTTGCTGTTGATCAAGATCAAGACCAACGCCGCACAACTCGCGAGCTTGCGTACCTGCGTGCAGAGAGCCAACGCCAGAGTCTTGTCGGATGAGATGGAAAGCTTTACGGTTGAGCTCACGGACAATGAAGCGCAGATCAATCGCTTCATCGCAGAGGCGGGGAACCTCGGCGAAGTCCTCGAAGTCGTGCGCAGTGGGGCACTCGCGATCTCGCGCGGGGCCGACATCTTGCGGATTTGAAGTCCTGAATAACGAAAAACGTCAACAGGCTCGTGGAGGGAAGGCACGATGCAGCCGCGGGATGACGCGGTTGACTCCTGAGTGGGCATCACGCAGCCCACTCGAATACCGCGATCTCCGATGGAGTGTCGTCTGCGGTTGTGAGAGGTAAGCCATCGCTTCACCGCGATGAGCGTGCACAGCACCTCACTATCTGATCGTCGGGGCAGGATGGATCAGGGCGCGACCGGTCGCTGACCGGGCGGAGCGTTCGGCTGCGCATGTGCGCTCGAACGCGTGTGGTCACCCCGTCGACGCGACAGCGGCGGCACTGGAGCTTGAATGTATCGCTTGTACGACTATCTGCCCTCCGGGAACGGCTACAAGGTTCGTCTCGTATTGAAGTACCTGCTGCTGCCCTACGAGCTGATCGAGCTGAACATCAAAGAAGGTGCCACGCGCACGCCCGAGTTCCTGGCCAAGAACCCCAACGGTCGCATTCCGCTACTCGAAGTGGCGGGCGAAGGGTACTTGCCCGAAAGCCACGCGATCGTTGGCTATCTCGCCGAAAGCTCGGATCTGGTCCCGGACGCGAGGTTCGAGCGCGCGCGCATGTGGCATTGGATGTGCTTCGAGCAATACCACCTCGAGCCCAACCTGGGCACGCTGCGCTACTGGCTGCACTCGCTCAAGATGACGCGAACGGAATTGGGCGAGAAGCTGCTGGAGAAAAAGAAGAACGGTTACGCGGCACTCGACGTGCTGGAATCAGGACTCACTGGGCGCGACTTCCTCGTCGCGAATCGTTACTCCCTCGCGGACATTTCCCTGTTCGCTTACACGCACGTGGCGCACGAAGGCGGGTTTGATCTCGCGCCGTATCCGAATATCCGTGCATGGTGTCAGCGTGTGCAGGAACAGCCGCGGTGGGCACCCATCACCGAAGCGTGATCCGCGAGCGGAGCGTCGGCCACCTGATCACGGCAAGAGCACCGTCGAGCCGGTGGTTTTGCGTGCGGCAAGGTCCTCGTGGGCACGCATCACATCGGCTAGAGCGTAACGAGCGCCGATGTGCACCTTCAGTACCGAGGCACCGATGAGCCCGAACAGCTCGGCCGCTGCACGCGTCAACTCGGCACGCGTTCTGATGTAGTCGAACAGCACCGGACGAGTCAGGAAGAGCGAGCCATGGCGCGCGAGCTCGAGGGGCGCAAGCGGAGGCACCGGTCCCGATGAATTGCCGTAGGTCACCATCATGCCGCGAGGACGCAGTGAGGCGAGCGAGCCGGCAAAGGTGTCCTTGCCCACCGAGTCGTACACGACATCGACGCCTCCATTCGTCATGTGCTTGACCTCCTCCGGCCAGTTCGACTGACCCAGGAGCACGTGCTCGGCTCCCTGTGCACGCACCAGGTTCGCCTTCTGCTCGCTGCCGACGATCGCGATGACCTTTGCGCCGAGATGCAGTGCCCATTGGACCAGCAGCGATCCGACACCGCCTGCGGCGGCGTGGATCAGCGCACTGTGCGTTCGTTTGAGAGGAAAGATCCGGCGCACGAGGGCCTGCGCAGTCAGGCCCTTGAGCAGGACGGCTGCGGCGACTTCATCGCTCACAGCGTCGGGGACGGGCACGAGTCTGCTCGCGGGGACATTGCGATGCTCGGCGTATGCGCCCGCTTGGGGAATCGCATAGGCGATGCGGTCGCCCACCTTGAAGCCCCGGACTCCGCGGCCCAACTGCTCGATGACGCCGGCCGCTTCACGACCCAGGCCCATCGGCAGCTTCAGTGGATACAGGCCGGTCCGCTCGTAAATATCGATGAAATTGAGCCCGATGGCAGTGTGACGGATACGCGCTTCGCCAGCGGCCGGCTCCGGCAGCTCGATCTGCTCCAGACGCATCTGCTCTGGACCACCAAACTCATGGACTCGAATGGCGCGGATCGATGGCATCGGGACTGAACTCGAGGTGGGGTGCCTCGAGTTTACGCGGGTCGACCGCGTTGCAGCCCCCGCAAGAACAAATGAGGGACTACAGCGGCGAGCTGCAGTCCCTCATTCCCGTCGGAACGGTGGGGTTCGTTTAGAGTGCCTGATCGTCCGTCTCACCGGTGCGGATGCGCAGCACGCGCTCGAGCTCGGTGATGAAAATCTTGCCGTCGCCGACCTTGCCGGTCTTGGCGGCACCGATGATCGCTTCGACCACTTGATCGACCAGGGCGTCCTTCACGGCCACTTCGATGCGGGTCTTGGGAACGAAGTCGACGACGTATTCGGCACCGCGGTACAGCTCTGTATGACCGCGTTGACGGCCGAATCCCTTCACTTCCGTCACGGTCATGCCGGAGACACCGATCTCCGACAGAGCAGCTCGGACGTCGTCGAGCTTGAAGGGCTTGATGATTGCGCTGATGAGTTTCATTCCCCGTGGCTCCTCTATCGAACTGCGGGCATAGCAAACAGTTGAGTTATGGTTCGGCGGTCGTGGTGCCGGTGTCTCGTTGGCCAGGAATACCTTGCACTACGACAGCGTAGTCTGGCAATGCAGTTTTTATGCCGCGGACGGAACGCCAAGTACGAGTGAAGAAAACAGTCTGTTTGCAGTGACATCGGCCAGGGAGCCTGCACCCTTTTGGCGCGGCCGGATTACACGGCGCGCGCGTTTAGTGCGCTAGTCCAGACGCTTGCGGAAGCGCATGGCCGCCAGGATCAGGGTCACGAACAGAAAGAGTGCCAGCTTCCACGCCTGCGCCGCCAACTCATGAAACGACGCGCCCCTCAGGATGAGCCCGCGGATCAAGTCGTTGAAGTGCGTGAGCGGCAGCAGTTGGGCAAGCCATTGCGCAGCACGGGGCATGCCTTCGAACGGAAACATGAAACCGGACAGCAGAATCGACGGCAGCATGAGGAAGAAGGCCATCTGGAAGGCCTGCATCTGGGTTTTCGCCAGCGTCGACAGCAACAGCCCCAAGGTCAGGGTGGAGGCGATGAATAAGAGCGACGCCAGGTAGACGTGGAGCAGGCTGCCGACGATCGGCACCTGGAACAGCCATGATCCCAACGCGAGGACCAGCGTGGTTTGAATCAGGCCGATCACTACGTAAGGGAGGAGCTTGCCGCTGAGCAGCTCCACACCGCTCGCCGGCGTCGTGATCAGCAGCTCCAGGTTGCCGCGTTCGCGTTCGCGGACGATGGCCACTGAGGTGAAGATCATCATCGTCATGCTGAGGATCACCCCCGTCAGGGCGGGCACGATCTGCACGGCCGTGCGCTTCTCCGGGTTGTACTCGGTACGCACTTCGAAGAAGCGAGGTGGGTCTCGATAGTCCCCGGGCCGGTTCGCTGCCGGCAGCATGGCGAGACCGCGCGCGATGTTCTCCAGGCTCGGCTTACTGCCGTCGACGAGGATCTGAGCCGCGGGGTACTCGCGGCGCAGGAGCCGACGTTCGAAATCCGTCGGAATGTGAATGCCCACGGTGATGTCGCCTCGATCGAGCGCCGCCTGCAGTGCAGCGATGGAGGACGGCATCGAGGTGATGCGTATGACACCGGTCGCTTGCAGTCTGCCGACCAGATCGCGAGAGGCGCTCGTCTGTGCTTCATCCAATACCGCGGCATGCAGGCCGCGCACGTCGAAGTTGATCGCATAGCCGAACATCAGCATCTGCAGTAGCGGAATGCCGATGATCATGCCGAACGTCAGCCGATCACGGCGCAGCTGCCGCATTTCCTTGAGGGCGATGGCGACGACGCGATTCAAAGTCATGACTGGCCGCCCGTCGCCATGACGAACACGTCTTCCAGACTGGCCTGCACCAATCGTGTCGTACTCGCGACGCCGGCGGCGTCGAGCTCATGCTGGATGCGCACTTCGGGCTCGGGCACTTCGCGCTCGACCAATGCGTGCAACCGTGTGCCCAGCTGCGCGATGCTGCGGATGTGCTCGATCCGCGCCAGTACTGCCCTCGCGCTGCGAATCTGCTCGGCCTCGATCTCGACCACGACCGCATCGATGTCGCGCGTCAACTGCTCAGGCTCGCCCTCGGCAACCAACTTGCCTCGATCGAGAATCGCCAGCCGATGACACCGTTCGGCCTCGTCCATGTAGTGCGTCGACACGAGAATCGTCGCGCCTCGGTCGGCCAGTAAGAACAAGCTTTCCCAGAAGTCGCGGCGACTCTGCGGATCGACTGCGCTCGTCGGCTCGTCGAGCATCAGCAGTTGCGGTTCGTGCAAGGTCGCTGCGGCCAATGCCAGGCGCTGCTTCTGTCCACCGCTCAACGTCCCGGCGCGTTGCGGCAGCAGATCCTGCAGGCGGTATTCCTGTACGCGCTCGTCGATCCGCCGCGCACGAGTTGCGCGATCCAGATCGAAGACGCGCGCCATGAAATCGAGATTCTCGAAGACGGTGAGGTCTTCCCAGAGCGAGAAGCGCTGCGTCATGTATCCGAGCTGATGACGCAGCCGTTCTGCATCCCGCGGCATGCGCTGACCGAGAACGATGCATTCCCCAGCGCTCGGGCGCAGCAGGCCGCACAGCATGCGGATGGTCGTGGACTTCCCCGATCCATTGGGTCCCAGGAAGCCATAGATCTGAGCGCGGGGTATTTCCAGCGAAAGATCGTTCACCGCCAGAAACTGACCGAAACGACGGCTCAGGTGATTGGCAACAATCGCTGGCTCAGTGCTCATCGCCGCTCGGCTCGAGGCAACACGACCTGCGCGGGAATGCCGACGGGCACGTCGCGTGCAGACGGCAAATCGATTTCCGCCAAGTAGCTCAGACGACTGCGCTCGCGCCGGGTCAATGCGTAGTACGGCGTGAACGCCGCTTGCGCCGAGATGAATCGCACCGTGCCCGACAACGCTGCCGCGCGACCATCGATATGCACGCTCGTTTTCGCGCCGGGCGCAAACTGCAGGCGGCGCGAGGCAGGAACATACACGCGTGCAAATGCAGGCTCGTCGGCAAGCAGGACAATGACCGTGGCGCCGACCGACGGACGCTCGCCTTGTCGATAGGGCAATGCTTCGACCGTTGCTGCAACAGGCGCTGTGACCGTGTACCGGCGTGCGCTCAACTCGAGTTGTTCCTGCTGTGCGAGCGCTTCATCGAGTGCAGCGTTGGCCTGCGCGATGGCCTCGACCCTCGAGCCTTCGACCCGAAGTGCGAGACGTGCAGCCGCTTGTTCCTGCGCGCCGCGTGCGGACTCGCGACGTGCGTGCGCCTGATCCAGCACCGACTGGCTGATCAAGCGTCGCGCCAGCAACTCACGCAGGCGTTCGTACTCGCGCGCTTCAGCACCGAGCTCTGCATTCGCCGCATCGAGCGCGGCACGCGCTTCGACGATCTCCTGTCGTCGGGATCCGCGTGCAAGCTCGTTCAGATGTTCGCGTGCCTGGGTTACGGCGGCGCGATTCTGCTTGAGACGCGCGTCGACGGTGGCGGTATCCAGCTGCAGCAGCACCTGGCCAGGCGCGACGTGCGTGCCCTCCGTCACCGCGAGTCGAATGACGGGCTCGTAAGCTTCGGCCGGGATCTCCACGCGATGACGCTCGATCGTTCCATAAACGACGTCGTCGGGATCCTCTGGTGCACAGGCAGCCACCAGCGCTGAGAGGGCAAGGATCGCAGCACGCATTTTCATGCAGCACATCCTTGCATGAACACCTTCACGGTATGGTCGACCAGACGATCGAGGTCGGCTCCTTCCAATCGAATACCGAGAACGGGACCCGTGACGGCGCGGGAAATCAACGGGAACGCGCACAAGCCCAAGAACGACAATGCGGCAAGCTTCAGATCCAGATCCGCGCGCAGCACGCCCCGAGCACGAGCGTTCTCGAACACACCGAGCAACATCGGCGCGAGACGCTGTCCCACGTCGCGGATGAAATCGACGCGCAGCTCACCGCCTTCCGCTAAGACTTCATTCACCAGCAACGATCCGAGCCACGGGTTGGCCGCCCCGGTGCGCATGTGCGTGGCGACGAGCGTGGCCGGATCGGTGGATTGACCGTCCTGGCCAAAGGCACCACTCAGCTGGCGCGCGAACGGCGCGATGGCTTCTGCAACGATCTCGCGGAACAAGCCGTGCTTGTCCTCGAAGTAGTAGTGAATCATCGCCGGCGTCGTGTGCGCCGCCGCGGCGATCTGGCGACTGCTGACCTTTACGAACCCGTGCTTCAGAAACAGAGCGCGTGCGGCATCGAGCAGCGCCGCGCGCACGTCGGCCGCAACTTCCGTGGCAGGACGGCCCCGACTTCGGGGAGCGCGCGGCCGTCTGCGCCTGGCGACGCTTGACTTGCTCATGGTCGCAGATATTAAACGCGCGTTTAATATCTGCGCAAGATGTCCGGCGCGTCTCAATGTGATGCAGCTCAAGCTTGCAGCAGTTGAGCGGCCCGATTCCTTGAGTTCGGCTCGAGCCCTATGCGACAAAACCCGCACACGAAAAGTACCAGCGGGTTCTGGCATTGCACTCTTTTGTTCGAAGGTGGGGGTTTGCGGCGTTAACAGCGTTCTTGCACCAATCTGCAATCGCAGGTTCGGCGCAGATCCTGTACTACGAGCCTTTGCGCGCCGATGCGGCCGCTGCCTCGAACGCGACGCAGAAACCCACCGGCGAGTTTGCCTATAGCTTCGATGCCTTCGGCCGCCGCTTCGATCTGGCGCTCTCGCGTAACGAGCGCATCGCCCTATCGAAGCCAACGAACGGCGGGGCGGCGCTGCGCCTGTACAAGGGCGACATCAAAGGCACGGACGGCTCCTGGGTGCGCCTGGGCGTTCAGGGCCAACGCGTGCAAGGCATGCTGTGGGACGGACACGAGCTCTACGTGATCGAGCCCGTGGACTCCGCGCAAGCCGACGTCGTGCCGCCATTGGCGCTGCCCGCATCGGGTTCCATCGTGTTTCGCTTGTCCGATACGAAGCTGCAAACACCTGCGTCGTGCGGTTCGAACGCCTCTGCGGCGAAGGCCTCCGGCCTCGCTCAGTACACGGCGATGGTTGCCGAGCTGAAGGCTACGAGCAGCGCGATCATCGCGAGCAATCCCACGCGGCGTATCGAGCTGTCCGCTATGGGCGATGCTTTGTATCGCCAGAGTCACCCTTCCGATCAAAGCGCCGCAGATCAGATTCTGCTGCGACTGAATAACGTGGACGGCATCTTCAGCTCGCAGATCGGCGTGGCGATTCAAGTTCCGACCGTCATCATCGAAGACCCCAACGGCACGGCTTTCAGCAGCACAACTTCGAGCAGTGCTTTGCTCAATGAGCTGGCCCTGCTACGCAAGAACTCGCCCCAGCTCCGGAGTCGCGGCTTGACGCACCTGTTCACGGGACGCGATCTGGACGGCGACACAGTGGGTATCGCGTACATCGATTCTCTGTGCGACGAACAATGGGGTGTGGGCCTCACGCAAGCGCACAACTTGAATGTCTGGATCGAGTCGCTGATCGCCGCGCACGAGCTGGGCCACAACTTCGGCGCCTACCACGACGGCGAGGATGCGCCGGGTACCAATCCGGGCGAATGCACTGGCACGCCGGACAATTTGTATTTGATGGCACCGCGCGTGGAAGCCGATCACACGCAATTCTCGACCTGCAGTCGCACCACCGTTCGCGGCCACGCAATGAGTGCTGCATGCATTACACCGATCTCGACGGCGGACCTCGGCGTGGCTCCCGACCTCGGGCAAACGCGGGCGCTCGCGGGCACCACGTTCGACTGGAGCTTCGATGTCAGCAACGTCGGCAGCGCGACTGCGAACGACGGCAAGGCGAAGGCGTTCCTGCCACCTTCGATCTCCATCGTCGAAGCGTGGGTGACGGGTGGCACCTGCACGGGTGGCGCGGGCTTGATCGACTGCGATCTGGGCAGTCTGGCAGGCGGTGTCACCCGCACGATCAATGCACGCTTGCGCAGCGATGACATGGCTTCGAACACCGTGGTGGTCCATGTCAGCGCGAGCAACGATGCCGGCATGAACAACAATCAAAGCCAAGGCAGCATCGACATCGAGCCGGACGTCGATCTGGCGATCGAACTGGCTGCACCGGGCACCGGATGGGCCGCGCAACCGCTTTCCGGGTCGATCACCCTACGCAACTTGAGCCCAAGACCCGCGCAATCCCTCACGCTGGACCTGACGGGTGCCGTGGGACTCAACCTGGCATCAGTCAATCTCGAGGGCGCGAGCTGCACGGTCAGCGGCAATCACATCCAGTGTGCCGTGAGCTCGCTCGATTCGGGCGGGGTTCTGACCGGTAGCATCACTGTCACCGCACCGGCGGCCGGTAGCTATGCCTTGAACGGTGAGATCGGCAGCTCCGCTCTCGACGGTAACCCCAGCAACAATGCTGCAACGGCCGCCATTCAAGTGGCGGCCGCGGCGACCAGCGCAACAGAAGGTCAAAACTCCTCCGGCTCGGGCGGCGGCGGATCACTCGGACGCGAACTGTTGATGCTCGCTCTGCTCTGGCCGCTCGCTCGACGCAGGTCTCAGGCGACCGCCTGAGACAACCACTGTTGCAGTTGCTGGCTGCCCATCGCTCCCGACTGGCGCGCGACTTCTTTGCCCTGTTTGAAGACGACGACGGTCGGAATGCCGCGAATCGAGAACCGACCAGCGAGCTCCGGCACCTCGTCCGTATTCACCTTGAGAAAACGCACCTTGGGCTCGAGCCTCTGAGCGGCAGCTTCGAACGCCGGCGCCATCGCCCGGCATGGGCCGCACCAGGGTGCCCAAAAATCCACGACCAGCGGCAGTTCGCTGCGTTCCAGCTGACGCTCGAATGCGCCTGCGTCGACTTCCGCCGGATGGCCCTCGAACAATGCATGATGGCATTGCGGACACTTTGGACCATCGCTGATCCGGTCTGCCGGCACACGCACGACGGCGGCGCATTGGGTGCAGGGAACTTGGACCTGCTCACTCATATTCCACTCTCCTCGTCACAGCGCTCATGCCAGGCGAAGGACCGATCTTCGCGACTTGATTTATGGGACGAGCGCCTACACTCAAGCCGAGCACTCACCTGATCGTTCTCCACTCACGTTTGCATGTTCTACTTCAGGTATGGACTACAAGGACTATTACAAGATCATGGGCGTGGCTCGCACGGCGAGCCAGGACGAAATCAAGCGTAGCTATCGCAAGCTCGCGCGCAAATACCATCCCGATGTAAGCAAAGAAGCGAACGCCGAGGATAAATTCAAGGAGGTGCAGGAAGCCTACGAGGTCCTGAAGGATCCGGAGAAGCGCGCGGCTTACGACCAACTGGGCTCGCAGTGGCGCTCGGGGCAGGAGTTCCGGCCGCCGCCGGATTGGGGGAAGGGCTTCGAATTCTCCTCGCGCGAGTTCAGCACGGGCGGCGAAGACACGGGTTTCAGCGATTTCTTCAGCTCGCTGTTCGGTGATCGCAGCCCCTTCCGGCAGCAGCCGGGTGCAGGGCGCCAGCGCTATGCGCAGAGCGGTCAGGACCACGTGGCGAAGATCGAGATCGCCCTGGAGGATGCGTATCGCGGCGGCTCGCAAAACATCGAGCTGCGATCGGCCGAGCTCAGCAACGACGGTCACGTGATCACCCGACCACGGACCTTGCGCGTTGCGATTCCCGCAGGTGTAACCGAAGGTCAGCAGATCAGGCTCGCTGGCCAAGGCAGTCCCGGCGTCGGCGGTGGGCCTGCGGGAGATCTCTATCTGGAGATCAACTTCAAGCGGCATCCGCTGTACCAAGTACAGGGACGCGACGTCACGATGACGCTGCCGATCGCACCATGGGAAGCCGCACTGGGCGCCACCGTTCCCGTACCCACGTTGGGCGGCCCCGTGGACATGCGCATTCCTCCCGGAGCGAAGTCGGGCCAGCGGTTGCGACTCAAGGGCAGAGGCTTACCGGGCGCGACGCCCGGAGATCAGTACGCCGTGCTCAAGCTCGTGCTGCCCCCGCAGGACACACCCGAAGCGCGAGCGTTATACGAACGCATGAAGGCCGAGCTGCCCTTCGATCCGAGAGCCGAGCTGGGCGCGAGCGAGCGACGTCCATGACCACCGTGATCCTTCGGGGCGAGGTCTTGAGCAACGAGCTGGATGTGGACTTGGCGACGCTCGTGCGTTGCTGCCAACTGCAGCAGGAGGAGCTGATCGACATGGTGGATGCGGGCTTGCTCGAACCGCGCGGGGAGCAACCGTCGGCCTGGCGCTTCAGCGGGATCGATCTGCAGCGCGCACGCGTGGTGCAGCGCTTGATTCAAGATCTCGGTGTGAATCTCGAAGGTGCGGCGCTCATCCTCGATCTGCTCGACGAGCGGGCCGAGTTGCGCAGTCGCATTCGGCTTCTGAGTACGCTCGTGGAAGACCGCGCCTAGCAGAGAGGCAGGATGCCCGAATCGCTGTCTCAATAAATGACGCGTGGCTCGCTGTGCAACAGCTGCGCGACGCGCCGCACGATGGCGAGCTCGACTTGCGGCTTCTCGATGAAATCGATTGCGCCCTCGCGGATGGCCGCAACTGCAGCAGGCACATCGCAGTCCTCTCCCAGCATGATCATCGGCGGCATCCTCCCGCGCGCACGCAGGCAGCGCAGCAAGTCCAATCCAGACATACCGGGTAGTGACACATCTGTGATGAGGCAGCGGGTTGCTTCCGTGCTCGCCGAGAGATAACTCTCGGCGCTGTCGAAGTCTTGCACATCGATGTCCAGCGCACTGAGCAGACGACAGAGCGAGCGGCGTCCGGCAGCGTCCGCTTCGACGATCGCAACTTGCGGTCGATCAGCGCCGCTGGCAAATACTTGGCCCATAGACATCCGGTGCATCGAATCAAAAAAGCGACCACGGAATTGTGGGCTGCGAGTTCCGAACCGCAGGGAGGATTGAGGCGCGAACGGATTGCGCAGCGGACCGTGGTCGCATGATCACGATCTTTGGCTGGCCGCCCGGGCGGCGATAGCTCGCACTTGTACCTAAGGCGCGGCCGCAGGCAGCGACACCGGTGCTCGCTGCAATCCTCGTCAGGGTACGACGCCGCCGAGTGCAGGCAAGCTGCCTACGCGCTGCGTCAGAGCTGGTTCACTTCCAACACCATGCGCACGAGATGAGCGAGCGACGATGCGTGCATCTTCTCCATCACGCGGGCGCGATGAATCTCGACCGTGCGCTGACTGAGCTTCAAATCGCCGGCGATCACTTTGTTCGCCTTGCCGTGTACAACCAGATCGAGCACTTCGCGCTCACGCGGTGTCAGCGTGTCCAGGCGCTTGCGAATTTCATTGCGCTCGCCGAGTGCCGCGCGATTGTGTGCGTCCTTCTCCAACGCCTGATTGATGCGATCGATGAGATCCTGATCGCGGAAAGGTTTCTGAATGAAGTCCATCGCACCGGCCTGCATCGCTTCCACGGCCATCGGCACGTCGCCGTGCCCGGTGATGAAAATGATCGGCAGGATCGAATGGCGCTCATTGAGCTTCTGCTGCAACTCGAGGCCCGACATTCCCGGCATGCGAATGTCCAGCACCAGGCATCCCGGGCGATCTTCGCGATAAGCATCCAGGAATTCCTGGCCCGAGCCGTACGTTTCCACGGCGTGACCGATGGAACGTAATAGCAACTTGAGCGAATCGCGCACCGCCAGGTCGTCGTCGACGACGAAGATGGTGGTGCGGGTGGCCACGGGACTGGCCTTCAACATAGCTTCCTTCATGATGTCCCCCCTGCAGGTGCTGCCGGTAACGTAAAGAAGAAGCGCGCGCCGCCCCCCGGGTTTGCGCCACACCAAAGCTTTCCGCCATGCGCTCGCACGATCGAGCGACTGATGGACAGTCCCAAGCCGGTCCCTCCCGGCTTGGTCGTAAAGAATGGGTTGAACAAGTCCGCCATGGTGGCTTCGTCCACGCCGCTGCCGCGATCGGCCACCATGAATTCGATATCCCCATCGCGATCCACTTGTGTGCGCAGCGTGATCTCGCGTGCCACTTCCGGCACGTCGAGCATCGCGTCGATGCTGTTGCGCACGAGATTCAGGATCACCTGCTGGATCTGCACGGCATCCGCCTGCACCTGCGGCGCTTGCAGCGCAGGCTGGAGCACGATGCGCACGCCGTTGTGCCGCGCGTCGGTTTGCGCGAGCGTGAGCACGTCCTCCAGCAAGCGATTCGCTTCGAGCAGCTCGCGCCGCACCTCGCGGTTACGTACGAACGTACGCAAGCGACGAATGACCTCGCCGGCGCGGAGCGCCTGCGCACCGATGTGCTCCAGCGCCGCACTGATTTCATCACTCGTGCATTCGCCGTTCGCAATCAAGCGCTGACAGGCCTGGGCGTAGGTCGCGATCGCTGTGAGCGGCTGATTCACCTCGTGCGCGATGCCGGCCGTCATCTCGCCCAGCGTGGAGATGCGCCCGAAGTGCGCGATGCGCTCCTGCATTTTGCGAACTTCATCCTCCGCATGCCGCCGATCGGTGATGTCATGCAATGTACCTACTTGCCGTAGCGGTCGTCCCTGCTCGTTGCACATCACCTGCGCGATGTGGTGCACGTACCGCAGCGAGCCATCGGGTTGAACGATGCGATATTCGATGTCGAACGAACGCGCGCCGGCGGCGATCTCCTCCCCGGCGCGCAGCAACCGCGCGCGATCGGCCGGATGGATGATCGCTTGCAAGTGTTGATAGACGCCGGTGGGTGGAGCACCGAAGTAGCGCCCCAGCACCCTGAATAGATGGGGCGACCAATAGTCCTCTGTCTTGCCATCGTAATGCACGACGTAGTTGCCGAGATTCGCGATCTCCTGCGCGATGTTGAGCTGCGCTTCGCTGCGGCGGAGGGCTTCTTCGGAATTGCGACGCACGGTGATGTCACGAATGAACGCGACGAAGCGTGGCGGTTGCAATCCTTGCACGCGGCCTACGGCCAGCTCGGCCGAGAACACCGTCCCATCGCGGCGACGCGCGAGCAGCTCGCGCCCGATGCCGATGATGCGCGGCTGTCCCGTATCGATGTAGTGGCGCAGGTAGTCGTCGTGCTCGGAGCGATACGGCTCGGGCATCAGGATGTTGACCTTCTGCCCGATCACATCTTCTTCCCGATAGCCGAACATGCGCTCACCGGCATGGTTCAACAGCTCGATGCGCCCATCGTGATCGATGAGAACGACGGCGTCGGCCGCGGCGTCCAACACGGCCTGGAACTCGCGCTCGACACGTTGAGCTCGCTCTTCCTGAGGCTCGGCAACGCGCAGCAAAGTCATGCGTCAGTACTCGCAGTCGCCCGCATGTGTGGACGTGGAGCGGTTGTAATCGTGGCAGGACATCGCAAACACGGATCCAGCCCGCGTATTCAATCAACGACTGGCTGATTCTATGCCCTGCACACGCATCGCTGGCAAGTGCAGTCGACGTCACGACTCCAGAATCAGCAGCAGGTCCTTCGCCTCGACGCTCTCGTTCTGTCGGGCAACGACCTCCACGATCCGCGTCGCGCGCTCCGCCCGCACGGCCGTTTCCATTTTCATCGCTTCGATGGTCAGGAGCACAGCGCCTGCGGCGACCGAATCCCCTGCGGCAACGGCGATCGTCGCGATGGTGCCCGGCATGGGTGCTGCGACGTGCTTTGGGTCCGCGAGGGTGGCTTTACGTCTGGGTGGCTTCGCCGCCTTCTGACTGCGATCGACCACCTTGACGGCGCGCGGTTGCCCGTTGAGCTCAAAAAATGCCGTGCGGGTGCCGTCGTCGTGCACATCACTCACAGCAACGAAGGAAATAATGAGTGTCTTGCCGGCCTCGATATCGACCGACACTTCCTGTCCTGGCTCCATCCCGTAGAAGAAGATGGGCGTGGGCAGCTCGCTCACGCGGCCATACTCGATGTAATCGCGCATGTAATCCAGGTAGACCTTCGGATACATCGTGTACGAGGCCAGATCGGCATCCGTAATCGCGCGGCCGATTTTGGTTTCGACCTCGCGGCGGATCTTCTGCAGGTCGAGCGGGGCGAGTACCTCGCCCGGTCGCACCTTCAACGGCTCGGCCCCTTTGAGAATTTTGCGTTGCAATTCCGGTGGAAATCCGCCTTCCGGCTGACCCAGTTCACCGCGAAACAGGGACACGACGGATTCGGGAAAGGCCACCTCCGTCTTCTCATCGAGCACTGCCTCCGGCGTGAGCTCGCTCGTCACCATGAGGAGCGCCATGTCCCCGACCACCTTCGAGGTCGGCGTCACTTTGACGATGTCGCCGAAGAGATCGTTGACCTGTGCGTATGCGCGCGCCACTTCAGGCCAACGCACATCGTCGATGCCCAATGAGCGTGACTGCTCGCGCAGGTTCGTGAACTGCCCGCCGGGCATGCCATGCACGTACACCTCCGACGCACCGGCGCGCAGATCGCTCTCGAAGGCTGTGTAGAGTTTGCGCGCTTGCTCCCAATAGGAAGATGCGATGCGCAGGCGCTCCGGGTCGATGCCGGTATCACGCGGCCCGTGGCGCAGCGCCTCGACGATCGAGCCCAGGTTGGGCTGAGACGTCAGACCGCTCACGGCGTCGATCGCGCCATCCACCGCATCCGCACCCGCATCAACGGCGGCGAGAACGCTCGCGGCGGCGATGCCGCTCGTGTCATGCGTATGGAAGTGCACGGGCAGACCGATCTCCTCTTTCAGCGCCTTCACGAGCGTGTACGCGGCGCGGGGCTGACAGAGACCCGCCATGTCCTTGATCCCCAGAATGTGCGCGCCCGCACTCTTCAGCTCACGCGCGAGCCTCAGGTAGTAGGCGAGATCGTATTTGGTCTGCTTGGGATCGTTCAGATTGCCCGTGTAGCAGAGCGCCGCTTCGCAGAGCTTGCCCGACGCACGCACGGCATCCATGGCGACATGCATGTTCGGCACCCAGTTCAACGAGTCGAAGATACGGAATAGGTCGATGCCGGACTTGGCCGCTTGCTCGACGAAGTAACGCACGACGTTGTCGGGATAGTTGGTGTAGCCCACGGCGTTCGCCGAACGCAGGAGCATCTGCAGGAGCAGATTCGGCATCGCCTTGCGGAACTCGCTCAAGCGCTCCCACGGGCATTCTTTCAGGAAGCGCAACGCCACGTCGAACGTCGCGCCGCCCCAGCATTCGACCGAGAACAGGTTGTGCAAGCTGTGGGCGTAGTACGGCGCGATGCGAACCATGTCGTGGGTGCGCATGCGCGTCGCGAGCAGCGACTGATGGGCATCGCGCATGCTCGTGTCGGTGAGCAACACTTGCTGCTGTGCCAGCATCCACTCAGCGAACTGGTCGGCTCCGAGCGCGTCGAGCTTCTGCTTCGTACCGGCGGGAGGTTGGCCGACGGGAATCGGTGGCACACGCGGCAGTGTCATGCGCGCAGGCTTCGCGCGTCCCTTCACCTCGGGGTTGCCGTTGACGACGATATCCCCGATGAAACGGAGCAGCCGTGTGGCGCGATCTCTGCGTCTGGGAAACTGGAAGAGCTCCGGCGTTTCGTCGATGAACCGTGTCGTGTAACTGCCATCGCGGAAGCGCGGATGCAGAATGACCTGGTCGAGGAAGCGCAGATTCGTGACCACGCCACGGACACGAAACTCCCACAGCGCTCGATGCATCCGCGCGATCGCTTGCTGCGGCGTCGGTGCCCACGCGGTGACCTTGACCAGTAGCGAGTCATACGAGCGAGTGATGAACGCACCCGCGTATGCCGTGCCTGCGTCCAGGCGAATGCCCAGGCCAGCGGGGCTGCGGTACGCAGAGATACGACCGTAGTCGGGAATGAAGCTGTTCTCCGGATCTTCGGTCGTCACACGGCATTGCAGAGCGTAGCCGTGCGTCCGGATCTCATCCTGCGTGGGCACACCGGTTTCTGGATCGCCGATGGTGCCGCCTTCTGCAATACGGATCTGCCCGCGCACGATGTCGATCCCAGTGACCGCCTCCGTCACGGTGTGCTCGACCTGGATGCGCGGGTTCACTTCGATGAAGTAGAAGGAGCCGGTATCCGCGTCCTGCAGAAACTCGACCGTGCCCGCATTGAGATAGTTGACCGCGCGACCGATCTTGAGCGCCGCTTCGCACAGCTCGGCGCGCTGCCGCGTATCGAGAAACGCCGCCGGCGCCCGCTCCACCACTTTCTGATTGCGACGCTGCACCGTGCAGTCACGCTCGAATAGATGCACGAGATTGCCGTGCGAGTCGCCGAGCAACTGGACTTCGAGGTGTCGTGCGCGTCGAACGAGTTTCTCGAGATAAACATCGTCCTTGCCGAACGCTGCTTTCGCTTCGCGCCGCGCAGCCGCCAGTGCAGTACTCAAGCCCTCTTCGTGCTCGATGACGCGCATGCCGCGTCCACCCCCGCCCCAGCTCGCCTTCAGCATGAGCGGAAAACCGACGGCCCGGGCAAGGCGCAAGCACTCTACATCGTCATGCGGCAGGGGCGGTGTCGCCGGCATCACTGGCACGCCCGCGGCTTTGGCCAGCTCGCGGGCAGACACCTTATCGCCGAGTGTGTGCATGATCTCCGGGGTTGGGCCCACGAAGATCACACCGGCGCGCGCGCACGCGGCAGCGAACTCAGGGCTCTCGGCGAGAAAGCCGTAGCCCGGGTGGATGGCATCGACCTGTGCCGCCTGCGCCACGCGCACGATGCTCTCGATGTCCAGATAGGCTTCGATCGGCCCTTTGCCTTCACCGATCAGATAACTCTCATCCGCCTTGGTACGGTGCAACGAGAAGCGGTCTTCCTGCGAGTAGACCGCGACGGTGCGGATACTCAATTCCGCGGCAGCACGCATGACGCGAATCGCGATCTCGCCGCGATTGGCGATCATCAATTTTCGAATTCGCGTTGTGTCTTGCATGGGCCAGGACGGAAGAGGACGGTCCTGGATCATAGCCGCGGCAGTCGCCGCACAGAAAGCGCCGGCCGAACGGAAGGTGGAGTGTCGACTACGAGGCAGCGGCGGCGCGTGCGCGACCCTTCTTGCGGAAGGATCCGGTGGACAACTCGTCGTACTCCTTGTCCATGATCACGAGGCAGTTGCGACCACGACCTTTCGCCTCGTACAGCGCCTCGTCGGCCAATTGAATGAAGCCAAAGTGGCTCCGCTCCGGTGCGGGGTCCACGCAGGCTGCACCGATACTGACGGTCACGCGCTTGATGGACGGGGATGCGGCGTGCGGCACGTTCAGCGCTTCGATCGCAGTCTGAATCTGGCGTGCGACTTCTTCGACGTGGCCACGGCGAGCGTCATAGAGCACGACCGCAAACTCCTCGCCACCATACCGAGCCGTCACGTCGAGTGGCCGCCGGGCACACCGCATCAACGTCCAAGCGACTTGCTTCAGACATTCATCGCCTGCCTGGTGGCCGTAATAGTCGTTGTACGCCTTGAAATGATCGATATCGAGCAACATGAGCGCGAGCGAGGCGCGGTCGCGTAGCGCTTGTTGCCAGATCTTGTTCATGTGCTCATCGAACGTGCGCCGATTGTTGATGCCCGTCAGCCCGTCGCGGCTGGCCACCTCGATCAGCAGGCACGATTCGAGATAGTTGGTGCGATTGGCGCGCTCGAGTGTGTAGCACACCGTCCCACCAATGAGATTCGCGAACATCAGCACAATGATGTTGGACGCGAGCTCCGCGCCGGGCAACCCCGCAGTGGCCGCCATCCAGATGTAGGCAGCCAGTATGATCAGTGCGGAGCGCATGGCCGCGTAGAACAGCAAGCCCATCATCAAATAAGTGAAGATGGTCGCAATCACGACGGTGGCAACCAGGCTCACTCCCTGCCTCCACGCCATCACTTCGAGCGCCGCAACGGCAATGCCGAACAAGGGTCCGCCAATCTGTGCCGCGCGCGGATAGAGGCGGTAACACTGGGGCACGTACACCATGACGAGCGCACCGACCAGCAATGGCGCCAAGGCGAACACCTGCAGCAGCGTGATCGTGCGCGTGTCGCTGTCTTGCAGAAGCGTCTGGCTCAGGAGGGAGAACGCGATGACGAAAATGACTGCGAGCCACAGATTGATGCGCAGTTGGCGCAGCACTTTGTGCTGATAAGCCGCGCGGAACTCACGCTCGAGAGGCGCGCTGAACGTCAGATACGGGAAGCCCCGC
Source organism: Steroidobacteraceae bacterium (assembly GCA_035276085.1). Taxonomy (GTDB): domain Bacteria; phylum Pseudomonadota; class Gammaproteobacteria; order Steroidobacterales; family Steroidobacteraceae; genus DATELY01. Next base: position 28,203 of record DATELY010000092.1, read on the forward strand.
GTGAGTTGCTGCGCGTGGGCAGACTCAGGCGGACTTCCGCGCACGGTGGGATCGAACTCGGACATTGCTGCTCAAGGCGGCTGTTCGTATGGCCGGGCGCTAGCTCGGAGCACGACGGTAGCGGCAATGACAGCAGCGTACAAGTTGCGCGGACAAAAAGTGCTGCGGGGAATACCGGCCAGTTGTTGGGCTGGGGGGAAGACCAGGCTGTCCGCCAGAGCGCGCCCGGCCGTCACAGGTCAGCTTGGATTGCGCTCGCGGCGGTCGCGGGCGTCTTTGATGAAGCGACGCCACACCTCATAGGAGTCCCATCCGCCCGTCGCCTGGAAACTGCCGCTGTCGGCCAGACCGTCATCCAGACGATCGCTGTTGGCAGCCGGCACCACCTTCAACAGGGCGGCGTCAGGATTGGAGCTGGTTGGCGGATTGGCGATGTTCATAACTGGATCCCTGGTGGTCATTGCGGTCGTCCTTCCGTCCCTGAAAGTCCCATCGACTGGAGGCATCTTCTTCATTCAGCACAAATCAAAGACCGGGCCCGCATCCTACGCGCGCGACCTCACTCAAATTGCGCGCTGGTTCTCACTTCTGACGCAATCAGGGTTTGGCGTTACGCGATTATGTAGCGTGTACCCACCCGACTCGTGGCAAAGAACTCAGCCGACAGATTCGTGGCGAGACGGTAACGAACGCCCCAAGTTCTGACCAGTGGCCATTCGGCCCAGGCCAGCAAGTAACAGTGTGGGACGGATTTGTTACAGCGCGGGGACGGGGAGTTTACGCGAAATAGCGTGCGAGATACGCATCGAAGGTGATGCGATCAGCCGCTTCGATGCTTTCCTGTCGTACGTGCGACTCCTCGGCCTCGGCAGCAAATTGCGCGAGACGCTGCTCGTTCGGCGGATACAGCTCGAGGAAATAGGCTTTGTGCGCCTGCGACATGCGCAGCGCAAACTCACCGAACGTCTCGCCGCTCGTGATCAACTCCTGCATGGAGCGCGCTGACGGTGTCAATGCCACGTCATGCAACTTTGCTTCCTGCAACTCGAGAGCTGCGGTATACGGCCGCCCCGCATCGCCTTCGTCGAGCAGCTCGCAAATACCGCGCATGCTGTCGATGAGCTCCATGCCCCACTCGCGCAACTCGATCGGTCGACCGAAGCGATTCAGTTGCAATCCCGGTTCGCGCCCGCGCAGAGCAACCAGCGCGTGATTTTCGTCGAGCGAATGCTGTTCCGCGGACTCGATCGACGCACTGTCCTTGAGCAGGCACAGCGCCACGAAAGCCTCCAGGAAGCGCAGCTTGTTCTGATTTACCCCAACGGGATCGAAGGCACTGACATCGAGCGCACGCACCTCGACGTACTCCACGCCCGCGCGTGTCAACGCTTGCGTGGGCCGTTCACCGGATCGGGCCACGCGTTTGGGGCGGATGAAGCTGTAGTACTCATTCTCTATCTGCAACAGGTTCGCGTTGAGCTGCCGGTACTCGCCATCCACCTTGACACCGAGCTTCTGATACGGCGGATGCACCGTGCTGATCGCAGCGGTCAGATCGCGCACGTATTCGCCCAGGCTGTTGACCGAGATTTGCACGCCGGCCTGGCTCTTGTTGCGATAGCCCAGGTCGCTCATGCGCAGGGAAGTGGCATACGGTGCGTACAGCGTGCCGGAATTGAACCGCTGTAATCCGTGGCTGCGGCCGGCGACGAACGACGCACAGAGCGCAGGTGAATTGCCGAACAGATAGAGGATCAGCCAGCCGTACCGCCGGTAATTCCGCAGCAGCGCGAAGTACTGGTCGGAAATGAAATCCTGATCGGCTTTCGGGCGTTCTACGACCGCGGCCAGAACGGGCCAGAACCGCTCGGGAAAGGAATAGTTGTAATGCACGCCGGAGATCGCCTGCATCCGCCGGCCATAGCGATGTCCCAATCCGAGTCGATAGACCTCCTTCATTTGTCCGACATTCGAGCGACCGTAGCGCGCGATCGGGATGGACGCATCGTCACCCAGCTCGCCCGGCATGCTGGTGGCCCACAGCAACTCGTCTCCCAAATGGCGGTAGACGAACTGGTGCAGATCGCACAGGAACTGCAGCAGCTCCCAGGAATGCGTGAACGCCGGCGTGACCAGTTCGATCAACGACTCGGAATAGTCGGTCGTAATGAATTCATTCGTGAGCGCCGAACCCAGGGGCGCCGGATGTGACGTCGCCGCCAGCTCGCCGTCCGGCTGCACGCGCAGCGACTCCTTCTCGATCCCCTTGCGTCCGCCTTGGAGAACGCCGCGTTCACGGACGTTGATGAGAGCAGCCAGCCGCCGCTCGAAGGCGCGATCGATTCCGACAACAGACATGAGGCAGCAAGTTTTCCAGAGGGTTGAATGGCCAAGCGCGGTCAGCGCGGATGCTGCCGGACCGGCAGTGTCGTTGAGGGCGTCGGAGAGCGTCAAGAACCGGACCTGGGACCTGGGGCGCGAGGGCTGGGTTGGAAATTCGCCCGCGTGCCACCGCTTCTCATACTCTTCTCGGTGCCCCAGGCCACACGTCCCAAGCCTCAGGTCTGCCATATGCGCATCGCTGCAGGCGGTTTCCAGCACGAAACCAATACGTTTTCGCCCGCGCTCGCGACCTTGGCCGAGTTCGAGGCCGCGGACGCATGGCCAGGCCTGGTGACGGGCGTCGATCTACTCGATGCCGTGAGCGGGATCAATCTGCCGGCCGCCGGCTTCATTGCCCAGGCGCGTAGTGACGGTCATGAAATCGTGCCGTTGGCCTGGTGTTCCGCCACGCCCTCGGGACGAGTCACGCAAGCAGCCTATGAGCATATCGTCGACCTGCTGCTGACGGGGCTGCAACGACAGCTCCATCGCATCGACGCCGTCTACCTCGACCTCCACGGTGCGATGGCTGCAGAGCACTTGGACGATGCCGACGGAGAGACACTGCGTCGAGTACGCGCGCTCATCGGGCCGCAACGGCCACTGGTCGCAAGCCTGGACTTCCATGCGAATGTGTCTGCCGCGATGGTCGCGAACGCTTCCGTCCTGTGCGCGTATCGCACGTATCCCCATACGGACATGGCCGCTGCCGGCGTGCGGACGCTGCGATGCCTGGCTGAACTGCAATCTGGGCCGGTCATTCACGCGTTACGGCCGCTGGACTTTCTCTTACCGCTCACGACCCAGTGCACGCTGATCGAGCCGCTCGCCTCCATCATGAGCGAGGTCGAAGCACTCGAGCGCCCGCCGCTGGTGAGTTTGAATTTCACACCCGGCTTTCCGGCTGCCGACGTCGAGAAGTGCGGGCCCGTGGTGTTCGGCTATGGCTTCGATCCCGTCCGCACACGGATGCTGGTCGATGACATCGCGACACGGATAGCCGCGCGCGAACAGGAGTTCGCACTGGAGCTGTATTCGATCGATGACGCGCTGCGGATCATCGTTCACACCCCCGTCGTGTCGGGCAAGCCGATTGTGCTGGCGGACACTCAGGACAATCCGGGCGGCGGTGGCTATGCGGATACCACCTCGCTGCTCAAAGCATTGCTCGCACGCCGCATCCCCAATGTGCTCGCCGGCGTGCTCTGTGACCCGCATGCAGCCGGCCGTGCGCATGAGGCCGGCGTGGGCGCGCACATCGATGTGGATCTGGCCGGCGTCGCACCGGTACCCGGCGAATCGCCATTGCATGGGCGTTTCGAGGTGCTCGCACTCGGCGATGGTGCATTTACCGCGACCGGCCCGTTCTATCGCGGCGCCCGCATGGAGCTGGGCCGAATGGCACACCTGCGAACCGGCGAGCTGTCGATCGTGGTCGCGAGCCGCACGCAGCAGGCAGCCGATCAGGCCATGTTTCGGCACGTCGGCGCAGAACCTTCCCACTACGCCGTTCTCGCTCTGAAGAGCTCGGTTCACTTCCGCGCCGATTTCGGCCCGTTCGCGCAACGTATCCTCGTGGTCGAGGCACCGGGTCCGAATGTCGCCGATCCCGCCAAGCTGCCCTTCACTCGATTGCGGCCCGGGTTGAGGTTGCGGCCCCGCAGCTAGTGGCCTGTAACACGCCGGATCAAGACCACGGTGTTCGCGTTCCCTCCCCTGCGTAGCGGGGGAGGGTTAGGGTGGGGGCGTTGGTGAGAGCGATGCGCTCGATGAGCCACCCCATCCTGTCCTTCCCCCGCTGGCGCAGGGGAAGGGACGCACGCTTCGGTATCGAAGCAGTTGTCACAGGTCACCAGTTCAACTCGAGGCATGTCTCTTGCTGCGGTGTCGGGCGTTGATGCTGTAGCGCGATGCGAAACGAAGGCCTCGGATCCTTGAGCCTATACTCGGCGTCGTAAACCGCTTCACGTCACTCAGGGAGGAAGGCACAGGACGCCGATCGCTCGACAGGGAGAACGCGCCTTCTCGAACTCCTGGTCAACATCAACTCCAACGTTCGGGAGCATAGATCATGAACGACAAGCAGACAGTCGGCAGCGTGACTTATCAGACGACTGACAAGGAGTACTTCGAGAAGCGAGGCCTCAAACGCCACGCGCGCGTGTGGTCGTTGTGGGCATTGGGCGTGGGCGCGGTGATCTCCGGGCAGTTCTCCGGCTGGAATTTCGGTATCGCGTCGGGTGGCTGGGGCGGTCTGTTCATTGCCGCGATCCTCATCGCCATCATGTATCTGGGACTGACGTTCAGCCTCGCCGAGATGTCGCCGGCCCTGCCGCACACCGGCGGTGCCTACTCGTTCGCCCGCAGCGCGATGGGTCCATGGGGCGGATTCATCACCGGGCTCGCCGAGAGCATCGAGTACATCATGACCCCCGCCGTCATCGTGTTCTTCATCGGCTCCTATCTCACCGGCATCTTCGGCACCGACGTGGCCGCACAACCGCTCTGGTGGCTCGCCAGCTACGTCGTTTTCGTCGCACTGAACTATTGGGGCGTCGAACTCTCGTTCCGCATCTCGGTCGGCGTCACACTGCTCGCACTGCTCGTCCTCGCGATCTTCTGGATCAGCGCCATTCCGCATGCCGACTTCAACCGCTGGGCACTGAACGTGGGCGTTGCCGCGGACGGCAGCTTGATCGAGCTGCCGAATGGCGGCGGCGAATTCCTGCCGAAGGGCTGGGCCGGTGCGTTCGCGGCAATGCCATTCGCGGTGTGGCTGTTTCTGGCAATCGAAGAATTGCCGCTGGCAGCCGAAGAATCTCACGACCCCAAGCGGGACATGCCCAAGGGTCTGATCTTCGGCATGTTCACGTTGATCGTCTCCGCCACGCTCATCATGTTTCTGAACGCGTCCATCGGCACCACCGAGCCGAGTGGCTTCCACGGATCGTTCTCGCTGGCGACGTCCGCCGAGCCGTTGCTCGATGGCTTCCGCGTGCTCTATGGCACCGAGCTTGCGAAACTGCTGGCGTTGCTCGCGGTGATCGGGCTGATCGCCAGCTTCCACACGATCATCTTCGCGTTCGGTCGTCAGATCTATTCGCTCTCGCGTGCGGGCTACTACCCCTCGTTCATGTCGGTCACGCATGGACATCGCAAGACACCGCACATCGCGATGTTCATCGGCGCCGGCTTAGGCCTGGCCGTGCTGCTGGTCGTGTGGTTCTCGCGCGGTGCCGAGCGCGGTGGCGCGCTGATCGGCGGCACGTTGCTCAACATGGCCGTGTTCGGCGCAATGATCTCGTACGCCTTGCAAGGCCTGTCGTTCATCCTGCTCCGCCGCAGGATGCCGCACATCGAGCGTCCCTATCGGAGCCCGCTCGGCATTCCCGGTGCAGTCGTCACGATCGCCATCGCGCTGTGGACGATCTACTACCAGCTGCAGGATCCCGCGTATCTGAAAGGCGTGTATTTCGCTTTGTTGTGGTATGTCGGTGGCTTGATCTACTTCGCCGTAGTCGGGCGGCACAAGCTCGTCCTCTCGCCCGAAGAGCGGTTTGCGCTGCACGGCGGTGAGCACGGCGAAAGTCCAGCCCATTGACGGAGAGGGCGCATGCAGCCACGTGAAGTCACCACCGCCGCACACGCCAAAGCCCTCGTCGAGGAACGAGGGCTCGCGCACATCAAAGTGGGCGTGTTCGACGTCGATGGCATCCTGCGTGGCAAGTACATGTCGCGTGCAAAGTTCCTGTCGGCGCTCGACAGCGGCTTCGGCTTCTGCGACGTCGTGCTCGGCTGGGACTGTCAGGATCAGCTGTACGACAACGTCACGTACACCGGCTGGCACACGGGTTATCCGGATGCGCCCGTGCGCATCCTGCCGGAGAGCTGCCGACCCTTGCCGTTCGAGGACAACGGACTGTTCTTCCTCGGCGAGTTCGCACCGCCTGCAGAGACGATCTGTCCACGCGGAGTCCTGCGTCGTGTCCTCGAACGCGCACGCAAGCAGGGCTATCAGGCGGCTGCAGGGCTTGAATACGAAATCTTCTTTTTCAACGAGACGCCCGAATCGGTGCGCGCGAAGCACTATCGGGATCTGAAACCGATGGCGCCGGGGTGGTTCGGCTATTCGGTGATTCGCAACAGCGTCGGCGCGGAGTTCTACCGTCAACTCCTGCAGCTGTGCGAGGACATGGACTTCGGACTGGAAGGCCTGCACGAGGAGACCGGTGCCGGCGTGATCGAAGCGGCCATTACCGTCGATGCAGCGCTGAAAGCCGCCGACAAGGCATCGCTCTTCAGGACGTTCACCAAGATCCTGGCTCAGCGCAACAACCTCATGGCCACCTTCATGGCGAAGTGGTCGAGCGCATGGCCCGGGCAAAGCGGGCATACGCATGTGTCGTTGCAATCGCTGGACGGCAAACCCGTGTTCTACGACAAGGACCAGCCGCACTCGATGAGCACGACCATGCGTCATTTTCTGGGCGGTCTGCAGCGCCTGATGCCGGAGATGCTCGCGCTGGTCGCGCCGACCGTGAACTCGTATCGCCGTCTCATTCCAGGCTTCTGGGCGCCCACGGATTCTACGTGGGGGGTGGAGAATCGCACCTGCGCCTTGCGTGTCATTCATGGCAGCCCGAAGTCGCAGCGCGTGGAATATCGCGTGGCGGCGGCCGACTCGAATCCCTATCTCGTGCTGTCGGCCGCGCTCGCATCGGGTCTGCATGGCATCGAGCACCGCATCGAGCCCGAGGAAATGGTCGCGGGCAACGCCTATGAAAAGAAATTCCCGGAGCAACTCGCGTTACCGCGCACACTCTGGGATGCCGCACAACGATTGAAGGCATCGCGCGTTGCGCGCGACTGGTTCGGCGATGCCTTCGTCGATCACTTCGCCGCCACCCGGGAGTGGGAGGAACGCGAGTTCCGCAAACACATTTCTGACTGGGAGCTCGCGCGTTATTTCGAGATCATCTGAGCATGGCCCTGCAGCAAACCATCAGCCCCATCGACGGCAGCGTGCACGTCGAGCGCGAGCTCGCGAGCGCCGCGCAGATCGAATGCACGCTGGAACAGGCCGTTTCGGCACAGCGCTTGTGGCGCGCGACACCGCTCGAGCAGCGCATTCAGATCCTGGAGCGCTTCTGCACGGCATTCGAAGCACGGAGCGATGAGATCGCGGGCGAGCTCACCTGGCAGATGGGACGTCCGCTGCGCTACTCGCCCAATGAAGTGCGTGGCACGCTGGAACGCGCGCGGTACATGATCGAGATTGCGACCCGCAAGCTCGCCGACATCGATGCGAGTCCCAAGGAAGACTTTCGCCGCTTCATCCGCCGCGAACCGTTGGGCGTGGTGCTGACCGTCGCTGCGTGGAACTACCCCTACTTGATTGCAGTGAACAGCATCGTGCCTGCGCTGCTGGCCGGCAACGCCGTGATACTGAAGCACTCCGCGCAGACGCCGTTGGCTGCCGAGCACTTCGCCAGTTGTCTGCACGCTGCGGGCCTGCCGCCGAACGTGTTTCAGTTCGTGCATGCCAGTCACGCCGATGTCGAGCGGATGATCGGCGATCCACGCATCGATTTCGTTGCGTTTACCGGCTCGGTCGCCGGCGGACATGCAGTCCAACGTGCCGCCTCGCAGCGTTTCGTCGGCACGGGGATGGAGCTGGGCGGATGCGATCCGGCCTACGTCCGTCACGACGCCGATCTCGCGCATGCGATCGAGAACCTCGTCGATGGCGCCTACTTCAACAGCGGTCAATCGTGCTGTGGCATCCAGCGCGTCTACGTGCATGAACGGCTCTACGACGCGTTCGTCGAGGGTTTCACCGCGCTCACGCGTCGCTACGTATTGGACGATCCCCGCAGACCCGACACGACATTGGGCCCTGTCGTGCGCACGAGTGCCGCTGCCGGCATTCGCGAGCGGATTGCCGCCTGTGTTTCTGCAGGTGCGTGGGCATTGATCGACGAGAAGACATTCAACCGCAGCCTCGAGCAAACGCCGTACCTGGCACCGCAAGTATTGGTCAAGGTCGATCACACCATGCCGATCATGCGCGACGAGATCTTCGGTCCGGTGGCCGGAATCATGAGCGTTCGCGGCGACGAGGAAGCGATCGAGCTCATGAACGATTCGCGCTTCGGCTTGACCGCGGCGATCTGGACTGGCGACGAGGCAGCGGCGCTCGACATCGGCGATCGCATCGAAACCGGCACGTGGTTCATGAATCGCTGCGACTATCTCGACCCGGCGCTGGCCTGGGTCGGGGTCAAGGATTCAGGCCGTGGCTGCACACTCTCCGAGGTCGGCTACGAGCATCTCACGCGCCCCAAGTCGTTCCATTTGCGATTGCGCACCTGAGCGATTCGACATGAGCACGCTACGCGGCAATTGGAACTATCCCACCGCCATTCGCTTCGGACCCGGGCGCATCGCGGAGCTTCCCGACGCGTGCAAGACGCTGGGCATTCAACGTCCGCTGTTGGTCACCGATCCTGGCCTGGCTGCGTTGTCCATGGTTCAGAGCGCGGTGGCTGCGTGCAATCGGGCCGGAATCGACTGCAGCGTATTCAGCGATGTGAAGGCCAACCCTGTCGAAGCCAACGTGACCGCGGGCGTAGCCGAGTTCAGACGCAACCGGCACGACGGTGTCATCGCATTCGGCGGCGGCAGCGCACTGGACACCGGCAAAGCGATTGCGTTGATGGTCGGTCAGACGCGTCCCATCTGGGATTTCGAGGACCGCGAAGATTGGTACACGCGCGTCAACGTCGCCGGCATGGCACCTGTCATCGCCGTCCCGACGACATCGGGCACGGGGTCGGAGGTGGGCCGCGCCTCCGTGATCACCGATGTGCGCGATCACACAAAAAAGATCATCTTCCATCCCAGGATGCAGCCGGCGCTGGTGATAGCCGACCCGGAGCTGACTTTGGGCTTGCCACCGCAGGTCACCGCTGCAGTCGGCATGGACGCGTTGTCGCATAACCTCGAAGCGTATTGCGCGCCGTTCTATCACCCGCTGGCCGAAGGCATCGCCCTGGAAGGCATGCGGCTCGTCAAGGAGTGGTTGCCGAAAGCCGTGAAGACCGGCTCCGACATCGAAGCGCGTGCACACATGATGGCGGCCTCATCGATGGGCGCGACTGCGTTTCAACGCGGCCTGGGCGCCATGCACAGTCTGAGTCATCCCTGCTCTGCCCAGCTGGGTACACACCATGGACTCACCAATGGCGTCGTGATGCCGTACGTGTTGGTTTGGAATCGCGATGCGATTGCGGACAAGCTCACGCGCGTGGCTGGTTACTTACAGCTGCCCTCGCCGTCGTTCGATAGTGTGCTGGAGTGGATACTCGATCTGCGCCGCGGCATCGGCATTCCGCATACGCTGCGGGAATTGGGCGTCACTCCCGATCGCATCGATGAGCTCGCGCAGCAGGCATTCGACGACCCTTCCACTGGCGGGAATCCGGTGCCGATGACGGTCGAGGATTTCCGGCAGTTGTATCGCCGCTGTATCGAGGGAAGATTGGCCGGTTGAGTACAGTTTTTGGCAGCCGGAACCGAACACGTTCACCACCGATTCAGTCGATAGTGCAAAGGCTGCCGTATCCTCACCTGGCGCTCCATCCATGCCGCGACTCATCCCTCTCTGGTTGACCCTTGCCACGCTCGCGAGCACCACGCCGGCCTTTGCGGATGCCATGCGCTGCGGCAGCCGACTCGTGAGCGAAGGCGAAACTCGCGCCGAAGTGGCTGCGAAGTGCGGCGAGCCCGCCGACGTGCAAACGCGGACGATCCTGCGGCGCCCGTACTACGACTTCCACGGCCGCATCGTCTACTACGGCGATGGACTCGTCGAAGTACCCGTCGAGATATGGACCTACAACTTCGGGCCGTACAAGCTGATGCGCCGCGTCCGCTTCGTCGATGGCATCGTCGATGACATCGAAACGTTGAGTCACGGCTATCACGAGAGCGAGGGCTACGGCGACAGAGGAAAGAACTCGGACGGATACTGATCAGTTCGCCGCTTTCCTGCTTGCGGTGCCGGTCGCCTTCTTCTCCTCGATCCAACGGTCGATCTTCTTCTCCAGCACGTCCAGCGGCAGCGCGCCATCGCGCAGTACCTGGCCATGAAACTCCTTGATGTCGAAGCGCTTGCCCAATGCCTGCTGTGCCCGAACGCGCAGCTCGGAGAGCTTGAACTGGCCGATCTTGTACGCAAGCGCCTGCCCTGGGCTCGCGATGTAGCGCTCGACTTCGGACTCGACGTCGCTGCGCGCGAGCGCTGAATGCTCGAGCATGTAGTCGACGGCGCGCTCGCGCGTCCAGCCTTGCGTGTGGATGCCGGTGTCCACCACCAGCCGCATCGCACGCAGCATTTCATCGTTCAGGCGTCCGAAGTACTGATAGGGGTCCTTGAACAAGCCCAGCTCCTTGCCCAGCGACTCTGCGTACAACGCCCAGCCTTCCATGAACGCGGTGTAACTGCCGAAGCGGCGAAAGCTCGGCAAGTCCACGAGTTCCTGCTGGATCGCGACCTGAAAATGATGTCCGGGGGCCGCCTCGTGCAGCGACAGTGTCTCCATGCCCCACTTCGGCTGCGCTTTCAGATTGAACGTGTTGATGTAGAAGATGCCGGGCCGTGAACCGTCCGCCGAAGGTTGCTGATAAGAAGCACCGGCAGCCGAGGCGGCACGAAACGCCTCCACCGCGCGCACTTCATAGTCGGCCTTCGGGAAGTCACTGAACAAACGCGGCAGGCGTGCATCGATTCTGCGCTTCAAGTCGCGGTACGCCTGGAGCAGATCTTCCGGGCGTTGGAAGTAGAACCGGCGGTCGTTCTGCAGATACCGGATGAAAGCGTTGAGATCGCCTTTGAACTTTACTCGCTGGCGCACACCCTCCATCTCGCCACGAATGCGGGCGACTTCTTTCAATCCCATGTCGTGAATCGCTACCGGCGTCAGCTTGGAGGTCGTCTCCAGCTCGACGAGATGGGAGTACCACGCATCTCCCTGCGGCAGCGCTGTCCACGCCACGCTCGCGCGCGTCTTCGGGAGATATTCGTCGCGAATGAAATCCCGCATGCGACGATAGGCAGGCAACACGTCGTCGCGAGTCGCCTTCTCGTACTCGGCTGCAATTCGCTCGGCATCCCTGGGGGCGACTTCCTTCGGGACTTGCCGCACGGCTGCATAGAACAGACTGGCCTTGGGATCCGCCACGATCAACTCGTCCAGTTGAGCCAGCAGCTTCTCCATCACGACCCGAGGCTGCACGATGCCGCGCTCGGCGCCGGCGCGCATGTTCGTGATCGCCTGATCCGACCACGTCACGTACGCACGCAGGCGCTCGAGAAAGTTGTCGTAGTCCTGAGCGTTCGCAAACGGCTGGGCGCTGGTGCCCGATGCGAGTATCGGGATGACGAGCGGCAACGACCGCAACTGATCCACGGGAAGCAGATGCGATGGGAACTGCGCGCCCGCAATCGCCATCCGCCGCTGCTCCACGAAGACGTCCCACGTGACGCGATCGGATGGCGCGAGCGTGCCGACATCGAAGCGCATCGCCGCATCCAGGTAGCGTTGCTCCGTCGCAAGCCGTTTTGCCACCTCTTCAGGGGCTATGTCATTGGCAAGCTTGTCGTTGTAACGCGGATCGCCGATGAACGTCGCTGCGATCGGGTCGAGCTGCAGATACTCCTCGAAATACGCCTCGACCAGGTCGTGCAGCGACTGCGCTTGGACACCCTGGACCGAGGCAATCGTTACAGCGACTGCGACCATCAACTGTCGAACTCGACTACGAAGCCAATTGCTCATCACCGTGCCTCAACGCCTGGGCCATGCGAGTCGAAATGCGCCAGAAACGCCAGTTGAGCAGCACCGCCGCCGTACTCAAGCCTGCAATCAGACCCACCCAGACGTAAACCGGTCCCAGGCCCTGCCGAACGCCGAGCAGGTACGCCAGCGGAAATCCCACCAACCAGTACGAGACCAAACATACGATGAGTGCCGCCGTTGTGTCCTTGTAACCGCGCAGCGCGCCTGCCGCGCCAACCTGCAATCCGTCGGATACCTGAAAGATGGCTGCCATCAGCAGCAGCGCGGCCGCCAACTCGCGTACGGCATCGTCGCGCGTATAGATCCGCGCAATTGCATCGTTCGCGAATACGATCACAACGGCAGAGACGAGCATGATGGTTCCGCACATGGCGATGCCCACGAAGCCGGCGCGCCGCGCGGCTGCTCGCTCGCCCGCGCCCAGCTGGTGGCCGACGTGAATCACCGTTGCCGAATGCATCGCCAACGGCAGCATGAACATGAATGAGGCGTAATTCAAAGCGATCTGGTGTGCGGCGGCGATGGTCGCGCTCATCGTTCCCATGAGCAAAGCAGCCGCAATGAAGAGGCCGCCTTCGCACAGGAGGCTGCCGGCGATGGGCAGTCCCATTCGCCCGAGCTCCGCGAGTACCGCGCTATTTGGGGCATCGAGGCGATCGAACAGGCCATAGCAGGTGTACGCGGGCCCGCGCATGTACAGGATGAGAGCCAGCAACATGCACCACATCGAGACCGCGGTCGCCACGGCGCAGCCGACGACACCGAGCCGCGGGAATCCGAGCTTGCCGTAGATCAACAGCCAGTTGCCGATCACGTTGAGTACGAGACCCAACAGCGCGATGTACATGATCGGTCGCGTGCGGCCGATGCCTTCGCTGACGAAGCGCAGCGCGAAGAACGCCAGCACGGCCGGCAATCCCCAGCTGATCGCTTCGCAATAGGCCACCGCAATGGGCAGGATTTCGCGATTGATGCCGATGACCGCCAGCACCCAATGCGCCTGCCACAGCAACGCCATCATCGACACCGACAGCAGCAACACGATCCATAGCGACTGACGCGCATACACACCGATCCGCGTATCTTCGCCGGCGCCATACGCGTGCGCGACCGCGGGCGCCAACGACATGAGAACACCCAGTCCAATGAGGAACGACAGCGTGTAATAACTCACGCCCACGGCCAGCCCGGCCAATTCACGCGCGCCCAATTGACCCGCCATGACCGTGTCCGCGAAGGTCATGCCGGTGGTCGCGAGATTGTTGACGATCAGGGGGCCGCCCAGGCGCAAAATGGCGCGAGCGTCCGCGCGGGCGAACTGGCTGAACATGAAACGAGTTGACGGTTGAGGCTGGCGCTGTGCGAAGCGCGTACTCTGACCGTCAACGCCCCCGTGTCAACTCAGGAAGGTCGTCGAGCCCATGCAAGGCCAGAAACCCATGCGTCGAGTGGCGATTGTCGGCGGCTTGCGCATTCCATTCGCGCGCTCGATGGGCGCCTATGCGCGGCAGTCGAATCAGCAGATGCTGGTTGCAGTGCTGCGCGGGCTGGTCGAGCGCTTCAAGTTGCAGGGCGAGGTATTGGGGGATGTCGGAGCGGGCGCGGTATTGAAGCATTCGCGCGATTTCAATCTCACGCGTGAGGCCGTGCTCGAAAGCGGCTTGTCCGCACGCACGCCTGCTTTCGATCTGCAGCGGGCCTGTGGCACCAGCCTGGAGACGGCCATCGTTCTTGGATTGAAGATCGCATCCGGGCAGATCGAATCGGCGCTCGCCGGCGGTGTCGATACGGCGAGCGATGTCCCCATCGTGTACCCCGATGACTATCGCGACATTCTGTTGAGCGCTTCGCGTGCGCGCACGTTGGGCTCACGACTTGCACCCTTCTTGAAGCTGCGTCCGCGGCATTTCCGGCCGCAGTTGCCCGCCGTGGTGGAGCCGCGTACAGGTCGATCCATGGGACAGAGCTGCGAGCTGATGGCGCGCGAGTGGCACATCGAACGGCGCGCCCAGGACGAGCTTGCGCTCGAGAGTCACCGTAAAGCGGCTGCGGCATGGCAGTCCGGCTTCTATGCGGATCTGGTGATCCCGTTCGGCGGCTTGCAACAGGACAACAACATCCGCCCCGACACCACGCTGGAGAAGCTGGCCCAGCTCCCGCCGGTCTTTGCCAAAGATGGCAAGGGAACGCTCACGGCGGGTAACTCCACACCGATGACCGATGGCGCCGCGGGTGTCCTGCTGGCCTCAGAGGAGTGGGCGCGCGCGCACAACCTGACGGTTCAGGCGTATTTGAGCTGGGGCAAGGCCGCCGCCGTGGACTTCGAGCACCGCGATGGGTTGCTGATGGCGCCGGTCTATGCAGTCCCGCGCCTGCTCGCCGATGCCGGGTTGACCTTGAAGGACTTCGACTTCTACGAAATCCACGAAGCCTTCGAAGCGCAGGTGCTCTGCACACTGGCAGCCTGGGAGTCGGAGCAGTTCTGCCGCGAGCGGCTCGGGTTGAACGGTCCGTTCGGCACGATCGATCGGTCCAAGCTCAACGTGAAGGGTGGGAGCGTTGCCATGGGCCACCCGTTTGCGGCCACGGGTGCACGCATCGTCGGGACGTTGGCGAAGCTGCTGGCGCAGCGTGGGACCGGACGGGGTCTGATCTCTGTCTGTACGGCGGGCGGGATGGGAGTCACTGCCATCCTGGAAGGACCGCATGCCGCGTGATGGGGACTTCAGATCCTGGAATCAAAAAATGCCCACCGATCGGAGCACCGCGATCCCGGGGAGGGGGGCAGTAACGAATCGCGAGCTCCGATCAGTCGGCACCTGGCACGGACCAGTGAAACTTGAAGGGCATCCATGCCCGGTTGCATGTCCCATGTGGGTCCGTGTGAAGAATCCATTTCCACGCACATGCACATCCTTACTCATGAAAGCGACAAAGCTAGGTACATTCCCTCAATTAATGGTCAGCGTTATGTCCCGCCGGTGCGTGAGGTCAAAGAGTGTGTAGCGTACGCACTGTGCTGGCGCCAGCGTCTGTCATATCGCACGCCAATTGGGCGAGACTCGCACATCGGTTGAACAGCTTCGGATCCTGAATGACCGTCCCGACCGCCCCCGACCGCTCGTTTCAGCATGGCTCGATCGCAACCACCGCGGTACTGCTGGTGAACCTGGGTACACCGGATGCGCCCACGCCACCGGCGGTGCGGGCGTTTCTGAAAGAATTTCTCTCAGACCCCCGCGTCGTCGAAGCCCCGCGCTGGCTGTGGTGGCTGGCGCTGAATGGCGTGATCCTGCGTATCCGTCCGCGGCGCAGTGCTCACGCCTATCAACAGATCTGGACGGAGCGCGGCTCGCCGCTGCTCGTCCACAGCCGCGAGCTCGCGAGCAAGCTGCAGGACCGCTTGCAACACCTGTCGCCCGGTTTTCGGCTGGCGCTCGGGATGACGTATGGCTCGCCCTCGATCCATTCGGCGCTCGCGCAATTGAAAGCAGCCGGCATGCGGCGCCTCCTGGTGTTGCCGCTCTATCCTCAGTACTCCGCCACCACGACGGCAGCCGTATTCGATCGTGTCACGCAAGAGTTGCAGAACTGGCGCTGGTTGCCGGAACTGCGGTTCGTCACGCAGTACTTCCGCGAGCCGCTGTATCTGGACGCTGCGGCCGACACCATCCGCGAACACTGGCGCACGCAGGGTCGCAAACACCTGCTGTTCTCGTTTCACAGCATCCCGCAGCGGTATTTCGCGGCGGGCGATCCGTACTTCTGCCAGTGCCAGGAAACGGCACGTCGCGTCGCCGGGTTACTCGAACTGCCGCCGAGCGAGTGGAGTGTCAGCTTCCAGTCGCAGGTCGCCCGACAGCAGTGGTTGCAGCCCTATACCGACCGATGGCTCGTCGAGCGCGCCCGCGCCGGACTGAAAGGAGTGACCGTCGCTTGCCCCGGTTTTGCAATCGACAATCTCGAAACGCTGGAAGAGATTGCGATCCGCAACCGCCAGGCATTTTTCAACGCGGGCGGGGAGCACTACGACTATGTGCCCGCGTTGAACGCGACCGAGAATCACGTCGAGCTGCTGACCCAGCTGATCCTCAAGCACACGCAAGGCTGGGATGAGCTGGCTCAGGAGCCGGATGACACCGGCCGGCAGCTCGCGCGCGAGCGCGCCCACGGCATGGGAGCACAGCGGTAGTTCCTGAATCAGTCATGCGTGAACGTCAATTTGGCGAACGGAAATGGCGCAACGGCGTAATGGCGTCAGCAATCGGGCGCTTGACGCCATTTCGCCCTCCCGCCATTGCGTGCTGAGGCATGTACGCGAATTTCCAACTCACCAGGTTCTTCCATGCTCGGTCGCTATCTCGAAATCGGCATTCCCACCGCGCAGATCCAGGATTCCATCGGCTTCTACGAAGCGCTCGGCTTCTCGCAGGCATTGACGGGCGAAACCTGGACTCATCCCTACGCCGTGTTGACCGACGGCCGCTTGTTCATCGGCTTGCATGCAACCGCATGGGATGGCCCACGGCTGACCTATGTGCAGCCTGAGCTGCGGCGACACGTGGATGCCCTGGAGCGTGCCGGTGTCACCGCCGATTCGCTGCAGTTGGCGAGCGATGCATTCAATGAGCTCTCGTTCACGGCACTGCCCGACGTGCGCGTTCAGCTGCTCGAAGCGCGCACCTTTTCGCCCCCCGATCTGACCTCCGAATCCGCCTGCGGCTACTTCAGCGAGTGGGGCCGGCCGGTGCGCGATTTCGCGGGCTTGAGCGAGCACTGGGAACGGCTGGGCTTCGTCGCCTTGAGCACCACGAACGAACCCTTCCCGCGCATGAGCGTTACGAGTAGCGGCATCAATCTGGGCTTCTACCGTACGCGGGCCCTGCGCCATCCGGTGCTCACCTTTGAAGATGCAGACATGGGCCAGCGCATCGAAGCCCTGCGCGCGCGCGGCTTCGCCTTCAGCGACGAGATGCCCGATGCGCTCGACGAGCAGCTCAACGGCGTGCTCATTGCACCGGAAGGCACGCGCTTGCTGCTGCTGAACACAACCGATTGACGACCACTCGAGGAGAGTCGAATGTCCACGCCCGTTTCGCGAAGAGTTGCAACGCTCTGTGCTGCGCTGGCCGCCGTGGTCAGTGGACACGAAGCGCTGGCCGATGAAGGCATGTGGACACTGGACAATTTCCCGAGCGCGGCGGTCCGCGAGAAGTATCACGTCGATATCGGCCGCGACTGGCTCGAGAACGCACGTCAGGGTGTCACTCGACACGAGTCCGGCTGCACCGGATCGTTCGCCTCCGGTGCGGGGCTGGTGCTCACCAACCATCACTGCGCCCTGCAGTGTCTGGCGCAGCTGTCGTCCGAGCGTGAAGACCTGGTCGGTAACGGCTTCATCGCCGGCACGCGCGAGCAGGAGCGCCAGTGCCCCGGCGAGATTCTGTCGGTGTTGATGGCGACGGAAGAGGTCACCGCCGCAGTAAACGCAGCCACGAAAGGCTTGCCGACGACACAGGCCAACGAAGCACGTAAGCGCGAGCTCAGCAAACTGGAGGCGGCCTGCGTGGAGCGCTCGAAGAAGGACAAGGCGACCGGACCCTTGCAGTGCGAGTCCGTGACGCTCTATCAAGGCGGGCAGTACTTTCTATACAAGTACAAACGCTATGACGACGTGCGCCTCGTGTTCGCGCCGCATGAAGAGATCGCAGCGTTCGGCGGCGACCCCGACAACTTCAACTTCCCTCGCTGGTCGCTCGATTTCAGCCTGATGCGCGCCTACGAAGGCGGTAAGCCGGCCGCGACTCAACATCATTTCCCCTGGCGAGTGGAAGGTCCGAAGGAAGGCGAGCCGGTGTTCGTGTTCGGCCATCCTGGCACGACGCAACGGCTCTTCACGCCGGCACAACTCGCGTTTCAACGCGACACCGTGATGCCGAGCTATCTGTTGAGGAATGCGGAGTTCCGCGGTCGCATCTTGCAGTGGGCAAAGAGCGGTCCGGAGCCGGCGCGTATCGTGCAAGGCGAACAGATGGGCGTGGAGAACTCGCTCAAGGTGTATCGCCAGTTGAATCAGGCGCTGCTCGATGGCCGTCTCATCGACCTGAAGACCAAGGAGCTTGCCAGCCTGCGCGAACGCGCCGGCAACAAGCCCGAGCTGGTGCAAGAGCTCGACGCCGCGCAAAGCGACATCGAGGCAGCGATGCAGGCGTATCGCGAGCTCTATGACCGTTACCTGTTTCTCGAAGCCGGCGCCGGATTCATGAGCGATCTCTACGACTATGCTCATGCACTCGTGCGCGCCGCTGCCGAGCGCACGCTGCCGAATGAACAGCGCTTGCGCGAATACGCGGAGTCGAGCTTGCCGAAGATTCGAGCCAGCGTGCTGGCGGCACAGCCGATTTATCCCGAGTTCGAGCAACTCAAGCTGTCGCACTCGCTGGAAAAGCTGCGTGAGTTCCTGGGACCTGACGATTCCGTGGTGCGCAAGCTGTTGGCTCACGACTCACCCGATACGCTGGCGCGGCGTCTGATCTCCGGCACGAAACTGGCGGACGTCAAAGTACGCGAGCAGCTCTGGCAAGGCGGCGAGAAAGCGATCGCGCAATCGCAGGATCCGATGATCGTGCTCGCGCGTGACCTCGATCCCGGGAAGCGTGCCATCCGCAAGGCTTACGAGGATCGTGTGCAAGCGCCCGTCGCGGTCGCACAGGAACGCTTGGCGCGAGTGCGCTTTGCCGTGCTCGGCACCAGCACGTATCCCGATGCAACGTTCACGCTGCGCGCGAGCTACGGCGCAGTGACGGGCTGGACAGAAAAAGGACAGGACGTCCCGCCGTTCACGCATCTCGATCGACTCTACGAACGTACCACCGGCCAGAAGCCGTTTGCCCTGCCGCAAGTGTGGCTCGATGCCCGAGCGAAACTCGATCCCAAAACACCCTTCAACTACACGACGACGAACGATATCGTCGGCGGTAACTCAGGCAGTCCGGTGATCGATGCGCAAGGCCGGCTCGTCGGTCTCGCCTTCGATGGCAACATCCATTCGATTGCAGGACGCTATGGCTACGATCCGGCCGTCAATCGCGCCATCGCCGTTCATCCCGCCATCATCATGACGGCTCTGGAACAGGTTTATCCGGCACGGCACCTGGCCGCGGAGATCAAGGGGCAGTAACGGCACTCAAGTCGAATCGCACTCGCAGCTCGTCCTGTACCTGGACCGCACCCAATGCGACGCTGAAGGGTGTGATGCCGAACTCGGTCTGGCGGAGGGTGAACTCGCCCTTGGCATGCACGCGGTGGGCGTCGACCGTGACCGTGGCAGGAACGGGAATTTCGCGCCTCGCGCCTTTCAACGTGATGGCTGCGGTGATTTCCGGCTGAGGCAACCGACCGGCGATGCGAGTGGAGGCCAGCTCGATCTTGGGGTACTGCGCTCCATCGAGCACTTCTGCGCGCAGCATGTTGGTTCGTGTACCGGCTTTGTCTTTGTCGGGAATATCGGGCGGAAAGTCGTTCCCCGCGGCGAGCCGCGCCTCGCGATCGTCCACGACGACATCGTTCACAGGGAATTCCAGCTGAAATCCCGAGCGACTCAGCTGCTGCGGATGGACCCACACTCGACCGCTCAGCGCCTTCACGGTCATGACGTGATTGTGGCCGAGCCGCGCCATCGGCCCACCGCGGTACACGAGCACATAGACCTGCGAAGCGTCCGGATCGATCGTGTAGATCGTCGCCCCTTCCAACTGGGGCGCAGGAACTTTCGTGGGGGGAGCCGGCGCTGGCGCTTCAACGACTCGTGGACGCGGGCACCCCGCCAGGAACAGAAGGATGCCGACCAACGCAACAGCGGCGCTACGACGCATGAGCCTCTCCGACGTGAGTGGACGGGAATGAAAATACCTTAGACTTGAGTCCTCAGACGGGTCCGTCGCGTTCAAGAGGGCACATGTCTATTCCATGGCGCAACACAGCAGCGCGTTACGGCGGCATCGCTCAGCTATTCCATTGGGCGATCGTCGCACTGATCATCACGCAATTCGTACTGGCGAATCGCGCGGGTGATCTGCCGCTCGGCGTGAAGAAAATTGCCGTCCTGGCGCAGCACAAGTCGGTGGGCATGACCGTGCTGATGCTGGCGCTCCTGCGCGTGACCTGGCGCTTCGCCAATCCCGTGCCTGAGGAACCCTCGACGATGCCAGCGTGGCAACGGCTGGCTGCACGCGGTTCGCACACGTTGCTGTACCTGCTGTTGTTCATCATGCCGCTGAGCGGCTGGCTGATGTCATCGGCGCGCAACTTCCCCGTAAGCTGGTTCGGGCTGTTCACCTTTCCGGATCTCATCGAGCCCGATCGCGCCTTGTACGAACGCCTGCACGATGTGCATGAGTTGCTGGCTGGCACCTTGTTCGTGGTGGCCATCCTCCACGCACTCGCCGCGTTGAAGCATCACTTCTTCGATCGCGACAACGTTTTGAGACGCATGCTGCCCGTGAGGTTGAAATGAAGCGCTCTACGATCGTCCTGTACATCCTCTCTCTCGGCGCCGGTGCCGTATACGGCGCTCAATGGCAGGCAGCGGCGCCACAAAGCCGACTCACGTTCAACGCGGTGCAGGCCGGGGCCGAATTTCAAGGACAGTTCAAACAATTCACGGCGAACGTGACGTTCGATCCCGCAAAACCCACGGAGTGTCAGTTCGATGTCACGATCGCGACGACATCCGTCGACACTCAGGACGCGGAGCGGGACGACACGTTGAAGAGTGCGGATCTATTCGACGCCAAACGCTTTCCCCAATCGCGCTACCTGTCGAAAGGCTGCACCGCGCGCGGTCAACAGTTCATGAGCAATGGCAAGCTCACGTTGCGCAACGTCACGCGCGATGTGCCGATCACGTTCACCTTCGATGGCAAGACGCTGAAGGGCAGCGCGCAGGTGAAGCGCCTGGACTTCGGCGTCGGTCAGGGCGATTGGAAGGATACGGAATGGGTGGCGAACGAGGTGAAGGTTGGGTTCGTGCTGCAGCCGAAAAGCTGAGCTGTTCTGGTGTCGCGCCAGCCGCTCAGGGTGGTCGGCCTACGCTCGCGCGCTGGGCCATGTGTCCTCGATCATCCGCCCCTCATGCCTGCGCCTCAGCCAACAGCCGCGCAATCATCCGTTCGGCCTGCGGCTGGTAGGTGCCGCCGAACAGATTGAAGTGATTCAGAACGTGATAGAGCTGGTATAGCACGCGCCGCGTATCGGCACCGGCTGCCAATGGCCAGGCACTTTCATACGCACGGTAGAAGTCCCTGCCAAAGCCGCCGAACAAGTGCGTCATCGCCAATTCGGCTTCGCGGTCAGCGTAGTACACGGCGGGATCGAAGATCACGGGTTGACCGTCACGGCCCACGGCGTAGTTGCCGTTCCAGAGATCGCCATGGATGAGCGATGGCCGGGGCGTATGACCGGTAAAGAACGTCGGCACGAGCGCGATGAGTCGCGCGCCCTGGTCGAGCAACCGTGCAGTCGCGCCGTTTGCGCGGGCGCAATCCAATTGATACGTGAGACGTGCCTGTTGCCAGAACTCGATCCAATCCTCACACGGTGGATTCAGTTGCGGTGTCGAGCCGATGAAGTTGTCGCGATGCCATCCGAAGCGGTCGCAGGTTGCCCGGTGCAACCGAGCGAGCTGTTCGCCGAAGCGCGCGTCGCTCGCGTCACTGTTCGCGCCGAACTCGATCCACTCGAACACTGCATAGGCGTGAAGCGCCGTTTGCCGCGATACGATGACAGCCGGCGTGCGGATCGCGTCTGCGCGCGCGAGCTCGCGCAGTCCTTCGCACTCCGCGTCGAGCTGCGGCGCGACCGCGGACGGACCGAATTTGAGAAAGACCGTACCTCGGCTGGTCTCCACTCGCAGGGCTGTGTGTATCGAGCCGCCGCCAACGGAACGCGCAGCAGGCGACAGGGTGCATCCCAAGGCACCCTGCAAATCCGCGGCGATGTCTGCGGGCAGCATGATCAGGGCGATGGAGCCTGAAATCCGTTCGCACGATACGTCAGCACGAGGGTATCGCGAATGCCGGCTGCTTCGGCAGGCTGAATCGGTGTCGTCTCGTGGACCACACGAGCGTCGTCCAGCAGCAATGTCGTCCAGGGCGTCTGCATCGTGAAGCGCACGCCGGCATTGCTCGATGTTTCGAACACTCGCGTCTCGCCGCCGCGCACATCGCGCCGCTGCACGAGGATCACCGCGACGAAATCGACGCCGTCGCGATGTGCTCCCTCCGGCGTCGGCCGCCCAATGCCCTCGGCCGTATCGATACGAAACTGATGCGCTTCGATGTACCACACAGGTGTACGCGCGAGCGTCGCGAGCACCTGACCCAGTCCGGATAGCAGCCGGGACCAGACGTCCTGCGAAGCGACTTCGAGTTCGATGGGCTCGAACCAACGCTCGATTCCGCCATGCAGCGCGTTGTAGTCGGTCGATTGCCAGTGTGCGCGGTGCGGCACGCGCTCCAGGCCGTCGCGATGTGCCAACGTCTGAATGAAGCATGCGTGCCGGCGATACCGATAGCGTCCGCTGTCGCGCAGATACGTATCACGCGGCAGACGTTCCCAACTCGGCTTGAGCTCGTCGAGAGACTTCTCGTCCAGGTCGAGGTCGTGAATGAGACGCTGCGGCGCAATCAGCGCGTGCCCGGAAGCAGCGAGGGGTTTGGCGAGATCGAGTGGAGCAAGCATGGAGCGATGCTCGCCGAGAGTGTGCGCTGAGGGCAATGCGGTATAGCAACATCAGCACTTCAACTCCCGCGCCTGCCGACGCAAGTCGCGCTTGCGGTCTTCCAAGCGCACGCCCTGCTTGGCGGAATACCCCGCCCGCAATTGAGCGTCGATCTTCCGCAACCCGGAACGAATGCTCACGCACCGCTCCTTCTTCTTTTCCAAGGGCTCGCTCGCGCGGGGTTTGCGCCGTTGCGATTTCGGCAGGTCCACTTTCCCGGCCGGCACTGGCGTGAATGTACTCACGCGAGACGAATCCAATTCGACCGGCTTCGCGTGTTCGCCGCACGGCTGATCCGTGAACGTGGCGATGCCGTTCTCGGTGCAGCGATAAATCGGCGTTTGCGCCTGGAGCGCACTCGAGCCGGCGCACAGCAGGACGATCCCAGCCCAATGCAGACGCGTATCCATACACCACTCCTTGGCCCACTATCGACAGCATGGAGTATGCGATGGCGCCACGCAGCGCCGACTGGTTGTGCAAATGCGCAGTTTTGCGTCAGCCCCAGCGCTCGAGAATGCGCTCGGCTTGATTGCGTAACAGGCGGCCGAACCCGACCGAGTCATAGAACTCGTTGAGCGCCGCGAGATCGGGAGAGCGGCGCTTGAGACCTCGAGCATCCACGGCGAGCGGCATGTCGCACGCGATCGCGGTGAGCTGCCGGGCCAGGAACACGCCTTCTCTGTGGTCGCGCAGTTGACCGACTACAAACCCGGCATTGCGCAGCTTGAGTTTGAGCACGCGGTCGAGGCCATCGTACAGGTGGTGCAGCGACTCGAAGTGCCGGAGCAACAGGGATGCGGTCTTGGGCCCGATACCGGGCACGCCGCGGATATTGTCGACGGCATCGCCAATCAGCGCGAGATAGCACGCCATGCGCTCGGGGACGACACCGAAGCGCCCGGCGATCTGCTCGTATGCATAGCGCTTCTCGCCGATGTAATCCCAATATTCATCGCCCATGCGAATCAGCTGCGCCAGATCCTTGTCGCGCGTGACGACGACCACGTTGCGGCCTTCCGCGCGCATCAAGGTCGTCAACGTGCCGATGATGTCGTCCGCTTCGTACTCGGAGCTCACGAATGCGGCCACGCCCATGGCCGCACACAGCTCGCGGCACAGCGCGAACTGACGCTTCAGGTCCTGAGGCGCGGGCTCGCGATTGGCCTTGTAGGCCGGATACAGTCGATTGCGGAATGACGTGACGAGGCTGGCATCGAAGGCGACTGCGATGTGCGCAGGTCCAACCTGCTCGATCAGATCGCCCAGGAAGCGCCCGAAGCCGTGCAGCGCGTTCACCGGGTTGCCATCGGCATCGGTGAGATTCAAGGGCACCGAGTGATACGCACGAAATACGAAGACCGAAGCGTCGATGAGGTAGACAGGGCTTGCCGCGGCGGACGAAGCGAGAGCGAGAGACTGCGGAAGTGCTGACATCAGATGGCGGGCTCGCCTGCGAGGTTATGGCGGGAGGGACGTAATGGCGTCAGAAAAGCACTGTTTACGCCATCCCGCCATCCCGTCTCACGACACTAGGCTCGACCAACTCCCTTCAACCGCGCGTGCAATGGGCTCGAGCGTGGGAAATGGGCGAGCAAGTATTCCATCTGGTCCGCGAGCACGCGCCGACCTTTCAGATAGATGTATTCGGCGTAGGTCGGCGTGAAGGGCACGGCAATCAGCTGCAAACCCGCTTGCTCGGGTGTTTTCGACGCCTTGAGGTTGTTGCAGCGGCGGCAGGCTGTGACGACGTTGTTCCAGGTATCGCGTCCGCCCTGGCTCAACGGCCGGACGTGATCGCGTGAGAGCTGGCTGCTCGGGAAACGTTCCCCGCAGTAAAGGCACAGGTGCGCATCGCGCTTGAACAACGTCTGGTTGTTCAATGGGGGCGTGTAGTCGCCGCGGAGATTGCCGGGGTTATGCGTGTGGCCGAGCGTGGCGATGATCGTGTTGACTTCGACGATCGTGCGCTGACCGCTACGGGCATTCGTGCCGCCGAACAGCCGATACAAGCGGCTGCCGCAGGCGTAGGCGACCTGCTCGGTGTGATACAGACGGACCGCGTCCCGGTAGTCGATCCACTCCAGGGGCATTCCTGACACATCCGTACGCAGGATTTCTTGCGTCAAGTTGTACAAGTGGTGCACGACTCGATCAGTTCGCCAGCTGTGGTGACTCGTTCTGTACTCGCGCTGTGATCATCGACGCGCCGCAGTTGTCGCCGATCGACTTCGTCTGCGGCCAACGTCCTGTAAGATACGCGAGGCCTGTGCAATAATTCAACGGCGCTAAGCCTTTCACCTGATTAAGGTATTTCATCGGCCGTGTCGTCCAGACCACGGCTTCGACCGGGCTCGAGCCACGGTTTACGTGCGGAGGTTGCATGACAGTAGTCCTGGGCGTACTCAAGGAGTCCGCGCCCGGAGAGTGCCGAGTCGCGCTCGTGCCGGAAGTGGCGGGCAAGTTCATCAAAGCCGGCGCGCGTGTCGTCATCGAACGCGGCGCGGGTACTCGGGCACAGTTTCCGGATTCGCTGTTCAAAGACGTCGAGTTCGTCGACTCCGCAGCCGCGGTGCTGGCGCAGTCGGATGTCCTCTGCAAGGTTCAGCCTCCCGAGCTCGGCGAGATCGCTGCTTTGAAGACCGGCGCCATCACGATTGGTTTCATGTACGGGCATAACCGGCCGGACATGGTGAAGGCGCTGCGTGAACGGCAGATTACGAGCTTCGCAATGGAGCTCGTGCCGCGTATCTCGCGCGCACAGTCGATGGATGCGCTGTCATCCCAGGCGGCGGCCGCAGGCTATAAGGCCGTACTGATCGCCGCGAACGCACTCGATAAGTTCCTGCCCATGCTCACCACGGCGGCGGGCACGATCCGCCCCGCACACGTGCTGGTAATCGGCGCCGGGGTCGCAGGCCTGCAGGCGATCGCGACGGCCAAGCGTCTGGGCGCAGTCGTCGAGGCGTACGACGTGCGTTCGGCGACGAAAGAGCAGGTGAAATCGCTCGGCGCAAAGTTCATTGAGACCGGCGTGTCGGCAGAAGGGCAAGGTGGTTACGCCCGTGAGCTCACAGCCGAAGAGAAGGCTCAGCAACAGCAGGTGTTGGAGCAGCGGATTGCGGCCGCCGATGCGGTGATCACCACGGCGGCAGTACCCGGGCGTCCCGCTCCGCGCATCATTCGTCCCGAAGCCGTCCAGGGCATGAAGCCGGGTGCCGTGCTGGTGGACATCGCCGCGGAAACGGGCGGCAATTGCGAGCTGACCAAGCCGGGCGAAACCGTGGTCGTCAACGGTGTGAAAATCATCGGTCCACTCAATCTCGCGAGCCAGCTCTCCTTTCACGCGAGCGAGATGTACGCACGGAACATCTTCAACTTCTTGCAGCCGGCCCTCAAAGGCGGCGAGTTGCAGATCGACTGGAGCGATGAAGTCTTTGCGCAGTCGGCACTGACTTTCGCTGGCGAAATCAAACACGAGGTGACGAAGAAAGCGGTTGGCGGTTAGCGGTTGGCGGTTGGTTCGGAGCGCCGGCCGGCGCAGAACCAACCCTGCCGCACCCTCGACCCTCTTTTCCGAACCAACCGCCAACCGCTAACCGCTAACCACTACTCTTATGATCGACGGCGTCATCGCTCTCTATATCTTCATGCTCGCGGCGTTTACGGGCTACGAAGTCATCTCACGCGTGCCCGTGATCCTGCATACGCCATTGATGTCAGGCTCGAACTTCGTTCACGGCATCGTGCTCGTCGGTGCGATGGTGGCGCTGGGACACGCGGATACCACGCTCGAAAAGGTGATCGGCTTCGTCGGCGTGATCCTTGCGGCGGGCAATGCCGTCGGCGGCTACGTGGTGACCGAACGCATGTTGGAAATGTTCAAGTCGAGCGGCCAGAAGCACAAGAAGAGTGGCCACTAGCGCCACGGATGCAAGAACGCCAGGAATTCCTTCACGCCGGCTGCGCGCGCACAGCCCTTCGAGAGGTTTCGTCGATGCTCGGTACCATTCCCGAAAGCACCATTCGGCTCGTGATCGATGCGAGCTATCTGCTGGTCGCGTTCCTGTTCATTTTCGGCTTGAAGCAGATGAGCTCCCCCGTGACGGCTCGCCGGGGAATTCTCTGGGCCGGCATGGGCATGATCATCGCCACCTTCATCAGCTTCGCGTATCCGGGCATGAGCAACTACTGGCTCATGCTGGCCGCGATCGCGGTGGGCAGCGTGCTGGCGTGGATCACGGGAAAGCGCGTGGCCATGACCGACATGCCGCAGATGATCGCTCTGTACAACGGCATGGGCGGTGGCGCCGCGGCGGCGATCGGCGCTGTCGAATTGTATGCGGGCAATGCCCACGGTATTGCGGTGATGGTGCTCGCCGTCATCGGCTCCGTCATCGGTGCGATCTCGTTCAGCGGCAGCTTGATTGCATTCGGCAAGCTGCAGGGACTGATCAAGGGCTCGTGGCGCTTCGGCGGCCAACAGGCGCTGAACATCCTGATCCTGATCGCCGTCCTCGTGCTCGGCGGCCTGGTCGCGTTCGCTCACGGCGTCGACTACACGATCATCACCGCGTTCTTCGTGCTGGCCCTGCTGCTCGGGTTGATGATGACGCTACCGATCGGTGGCGCCGACATGCCTGTCGTCATCTCGTTGTACAACGCACTCACCGGTCTTGCCGTTGCGTTCGAAGGCTTCGTGCTGCAGAACGCCGCGATGATCATCGCAGGCACCGTCGTAGGCTCGGCAGGTACGCTCCTCACGCAGTTGATGGCGAAAGCCATGAACCGCTCGCTCGGCAACGTGTTGTTCAGCGGCTTCGGCGATACGGGCGGCCCGGCGAAGGGCGAAGTGAAGGGCGCGATGAAAGCCATCGAAGCCACCGACGTCGGCGTGATGATGGCGTTCGCACAGAAAGTGATCATCGTGCCCGGATACGGCATGGCGGTGGCACAGGCGCAGCACAAGGTCTGGGAGCTCACTCAGCTGCTGCAGGAACACGGCGTGACCGTGAAGTTTGCAATCCATCCCGTCGCCGGCCGCATGCCGGGCCACATGAACGTACTGCTCGCCGAAGCGGGCGTGCCGTACGACATCATTGCCGACATGGAGGAGATCAACGCCGAGTTCGACACGACGGATGTCGCCTTGATCATCGGCGCAAACGACGTGGTGAATCCGGTCGCACGCACCGACAAATCCAGTCCGATCTACGGCATGCCCATTCTCAACGCGGATCGCGCCAAGAACACGATCGTGATCAAGCGCGGTCAGGGCGCCGGTTTCTCCGGAATCGAGAATGCGCTGTTCTATCTGGACAACACGCGCATGCTGTATGGCGACGCACAAGCGGCGGTCTCGCAGCTGATTCAAGCCGTGAAGAGCGTGTGATCTGCGGTTGCAACGTAGGTCGAATGCATACGCGCAGACGGACGTCACTGTGAGGGCCCGAGTCGGATCTGGCGATCGCGACGCCGACAAAAATAGCGTCGAAAAAATCCGTCCGCGGCATTGACAAACATCAATCGCCGAACGCTTTCGGCGTTTGCACACGGCTTGACGCGCGCGACTTTCCCACATGAGTGCCGAACAACGGGACCTCAGGCATCCTTGGCCCGCCCCGTCAAGCCCGAATCTGTCCAACTCACTGTTTTGCCTTGTAAAAGCGCTACCGTTCAAAACTTGAGCAGCGCGCAAAGTTCTCGCGAAAACGGATACTTGAGCGCCTTGATCCCAATCGATGCACAGAGTTATCCACAGCTTTTGTGAACAACTCGCAGGTCGCTTTCGGCGCCTGCGGCGAGCTCTCGAACGATGATTCTGGGCGTCGCACTCGATACTCCGCTGCGCTCGCTCTTCGACTATCGACCGCCGAGTGACGGGCTGGAAACCCGCATCAAACCTGGCCAGCGGCTGTGGGTGCCCTTCGGACGTCGCAAAGTGGTTGCAGTGGTCACCGAATGCCGCGAACGCTCGGCCGTGCCGACGCACAAATTGCGCGCGGCATTGAGCGTGATCGATACCGAGCCCGTCATCGATCCGGTGCTGCTGGATCTGCTCGTCTGGTCAGCGGACTACTACCACCACCCGATCGGGGAAGTGGTCTTCGGTGCGCTGCCGCCGGCACTCCGAGCAGGAGCCGACCTGCATGCCACGACGACGCAATGGGAGATCACGGCCGCGGATGGTCTCGAAGCTCTGCCGCCGCGCGCGAAGAAACTGCGAGCCGTCTTCGCGACCCTGGCGTCTCGGTCTGCCGCAGAAGAAGACCTGCTCGTTCCAGGGCAGCAAGCGTCGCTGCGCGAGCTCGAACGTCGCGGACTGGTTCGTCGGCGCGAGGTGGTCGCCGTGCCTCGACTCGATGACTCACCCGTCGCACGCGATGAGCCGCCGCCGTTGAACGATGCCCAAGCCCGCGCAGTGGGTGCGATTGAGGGCCGCTTGGGACGCTTCGAAACGCTCGTGCTCAAAGGCGTCACCGGCAGCGGCAAGACGGAGGTGTATCTGCAGTTGATCGCCGCAGTTCTCGCGTCGGGAGGCCAGGCACTCGTGCTGGTGCCTGAAATCGCACTCACCCCGCAGCTGCTCGCGCGGTTCCGCGCGCGCTTCGGTAGCGGCATCGCTGTACTGCATTCGAACCTGGCCGGCGGCGACCGGGTGAATGCGTGGCGGGCAGCGCGCAGCGGCGAGGCGAGCGTCGTGATCGGCACCCGGTCGGCCGTGTTCGCTCCCCTGGCACGCCCCGGAATCGTCATCGTCGACGAAGAGCACGATGCCTCTTTCAAGCAGCAGGAGGGGTTTCGCTATTCCGGCCGCGATCTTGCGATAGCGCGCGCACAGCGCCACCGCATCCCGATCGTGCTGGGCTCGGCGACACCCGCGCTCGAAAGTCTCGCCCGCGCGCAACGCTCGCCGCAGAACTTGCTGTCGCTACCGTATCGAGCGGGCAATGCAGTCGCGCCGCGTGTGCAGCTGGTGGATCTGCGCCGACACGCAGCGACACACGGATTGGCCATGCCCGTGCTGCAGGCAATGCAGGAGCACCTTCGCGCCGGCGGTCAGATCCTGCTGTTCTTGAACCGGCGCGGCTATGCGCCTGTCCTGTTCTGCCCAGCGTGCGGGTGGGCAGCGACCTGTTTGCGCTGCGAATCGCGGCTCACCGTGCATCGGCGCGATGGACAACTGAAGTGTCACCACTGCGCTGCCACGCACCCGCTGATCGACGTGTGTCCCTCGTGCAATGCGCCCACGAAACCGGTAGGCCAGGGCACCGAACGCATCGAAGGTGCGCTGGAAGAGCTGTTTCCCGGCGTACCCGTCGCGCGCATCGACCGGGACAGCACGCGTCGCAAAGGCGCGCTCGAGGCAGAGCTGGAGCGTGTCCACACGGGCGCTGCCCGTATTCTCGTCGGCACGCAGATGGTGACCAAAGGCCATCACTTTCCGGACGTGAGCCTCGTCGTAGTCCTCAACGCAGACCAGGGACTGTTCAGCACGGACTTCCGGGCGAGCGAGCGACTCGCGCAAACGATCATTCAGGTCGCCGGTCGCGCCGGTCGCGCCGCGCGCGCCGGAGAGGTCCTGATTCAAACTGAATTTCCTCAGCATCCGTTGCTGCAGCATCTCATCACCGACGGGTACGAGGGCTTCGCGCAGGCCGCCCTTGCCGAGCGCGAGATTGCCAAATGGCCCCCGTACTCGCGCTTGGCACTGCTGCGCGCGGAGGCCACCCAACCGCAATTGGCGATGCAGTTCCTGAAGGCAGCTCGCGCCCAGGCGGCCGAGCTGATGGCAGGACCCGTACAGCTGCTCGGTCCGGCGCCTGCGCCCATGGAAAAGCGCGTCGGGCGGTATCGCGCGCAGCTGCTCGTCAAAGCGCCAGCACATGGTCCGCTACAACGCACGCTGAGCGCGTGGCTGCCGCTGCTTGCGCAACTGCCGGACGTACGTCGGGTGAAATGGTCGATCGATGTGGATCCGCTGGAGTTGTTTTGATGGGCCTGAGGCCTGAGGCCTGGGACCTGAGGCTTGGGCCGGACGACACTCGACCCCAGGTCTCAAGTCCCAGGCCCCCTTGCTAGACTTCGCACCCCGATTCCATCCCTCTGCCATGAAAGACCAAATCGCCCAGCTCGTGCGCGCAGCCGTCGAGGCGTTGCGCGGCGACCTTCTCCCCGCCGATCTCGTCGTGCCCGAGATCGAGATCGAGCGCACGCGCGATCCTGCGCATGGCGACTTCGCCACGAACATCGCGCTGCGTCTGGCGAAGCCCGCGCGCCGCAATCCACGCGAAGTGGCGCAGAAGATTGCCGCTCATCTGGGCCAACACGCGCTCTTCACGAAGGTGGAAGCCGCGGGCGCCGGCTTCGTCAACTTCCACTGCTCGCCACAGAGCTATGCGGAGGAGCTCGAACGCATTCTCGACACCGGGGCGGCTTACGGATCCAGTGACGTCGGCCAGCGTCAGCGTGTGTTGGTGGAGTTCGTCTCGGCGAATCCAACGGGACCGTTGCACGTGGGGCACGGGCGACAGGCCGCGCTCGGCGATACGCTCGCTGCCTTGCTTGCCAGTCAGGGTTTCGACGTCACGCGCGAGTTCTACTACAACGACGCGGGCGTGCAGATTCACAATTTGGCCGTGTCCGTTCAGGCCCGAGCTCGCGGCCTGCAGCCGGGCGCGCCAGGTTGGCCCACGGACGCCTACAACGGCGAATACATCCAGGACATCGCGCAGGACTTTCTTGCGCGCAAGTCGGTGCAAGCGCTCGACGGCGATGCGGTCACGGCCAACGGCGACGTGAACGACCTGGATTCGATGCGTCGTTTCGCAGTGGCCTACCTGCGCCGCGAGCAGGACATGGATCTGCAGGTGTTCGGCGTGAAGTTCGACGTGTACTACCTCGAGTCGAGTCTCTACAGCGACCGCAAAGTCGAGGGGGCCGTGCAGGGACTCATCGCGAGCGGCAAGACCTACGAGCAGGACGGCGCGCTCTGGTTGCGCACGACGGAATATGGCGACGACAAAGATCGCGTCATGCGTAAATCCGATGGCACCTACACCTACTTCGTGCCCGACGTCGCCTATCACGTCACCAAGTGGGAACGCGGCTTCCAGCGCGCCATCAACATTCAAGGCAGCGACCATCACGGCACCATCGCTCGTGTGCGCGCGGGGTTGCAGGCACTGAACATCGGCATTCCGCAGGGCTATCCCGACTACGTGCTGCACAAGATGGTCCGCGTGATGCGCGGCGGCGAAGAAGTGAAGATCTCCAAGCGCGCCGGCTCCTACGTGACCGTGCGCGATCTGATCGAATGGGTGGGTCGCGATGCGGTGCGCTTCTTTCTGGCGTCACGACGCGCCGATACGGAGTTCGTGTTCGATATCGATCTGGCACTCGCGCAAAGTGAAGAGAACCCCGTGTACTACGTGCAGTACGCGCACGCTCGCGTGTGCAGCGTATTCCGGCAGCTGCGAGAAAAGGGGCTCGTTCACGATCGCGCACTGGGCGCACTGCACTTGAGCTTACTGACCGAGCCGCACGAAAAGGCGTTGATCCGCCGGCTGACAAGCTTCGGCGAACTGCTCGCGACCGCCGCGCGGGCGCTGGAACCGCATCAGGTCGCACACTTTCTGCGCGACGTAGCGGGCGACTTCCACACCTACTACAACGCGCAAAAATTCATCGTCGAAGATGCCAACCTGCGTAACGCACGCTTGAACCTCGTCGCCGCAACGCGCCAGGTCATCGCAAACGGTTTGCGATTGCTCGGGGTCAACGCGCCGGAGACGATGTGAATAGCGGGGTGACTGGTCGGCTGGCTTGCTGGTCTGCTGGCCAGAAAGATCTGCAGGAGAATCCAGTGACCGCAAGTACTGCCACAATCCTTCTGGCCAGCAGACCAGCTGACCAGCTAGCCAACTAGCCCTCCGCATGGCTCGCGACTACAAAAACACCAAGCGCCGCGGCGGCGGCTCGGGGCTTCCCGGTTGGGTCGGCGTCCTCGTCGGGCTTGCGATGGGATTGAGCGTTGCACTGGGTGTGTATTTGTACGATCGCCGCCCCGAAGCACGGCGCGCTGCGCCCGAAGCGCCGCTTGCGCGCGATGAGGAAGCACCCGCTCAGAAACCTGCACCCGCCTCTCAGGAGGCCGAAACGGAATTCGAGTTCTACGACATGCTGCCCAAGTTCGAAGTCGTCGTACCGGAAAGCGGCGGCGAAGTCGCTGTGCCCAACGCTGCCGAAGTGAACAAGCCCGGCGCTTACATCCTGCAGGCCGGTTCATTCCGTAACTTCGCCGACGCCGACCGCATGCGCGCGCTGATTGCGCTGCAAGGGGTCGAATCGAAGATTCAGAAAGTCACCGTCGACAAGGACACCTGGCACCGCGTCCGTATCGGCCCGATCAAGAATCTCGAAGCACTGGAAGAGACGCGCAGCAAGTTGCGCGCGGCGCAGATCGATGCGTTGGTGATTCGGGTGGGGCAGTGACGAGCTACGCTCGTCGGCTTGCTGGTCTGCTGGCTTGCTGGCCAGAAGGAACGGCGGCGAAACATCGCAAGTACAGTTCAGTGCCTTTCTGGCCAGCCGACCAGCCAGCCAGCTAGCAGAACCCCGCTCAATCCTCCGCCAGCTGCCTGAAGTCCACGCCCAGCGAGCGCAGCTTGCGATACAGGTGCGTGCGCTCCATCCCCACCCGCTTGGCGAGCTGCCCGACCTTGCCGTTGCAGAGAATCAGTTGCTGCTGCAAATACGCGCGCTCGAAATGCTCGCGGGCTTCGCGCAGAGGCATCGCCAGCAGATCCTGCTTGACGAGTGGCTCGTTGGCCGCGCTTTGTGCGGCAAGCTCGCGCTCGATCTCTTCCAGGCGGATCTCTTCATCGCCGCCCAGGATCAACAAGCGCTTCACGAGATTGCTGAGCTCGCGCACGTTGCCGGGCCACGGGTAATTGCGCAGTCGGTTTTGAGCCGCGACGCTGAAGCGGCGAAAGGGCAATTGCTCTTCATCCACCAGACGATCGACGAAGTGGCGTAACAACTCCGGCACGTCCTGCGCGTACTCGCGCAGTGGCGGCACGTGCAACGTGATCACGTTGAGTTGCGACAGCAGTTCCATCCGCACCGGGCCCTGACTGTCGGTCAACAGCACGCGCGGTGACGAGGAGGTCAGAATGCGGATGTCGAGCGGCACCGGAGACGAGCCGCCCACGCGCATGAAATTCTTGGCTTCGAGCGCAGCCAAGACGATGCCTTGCGCTGCGTGATTCAAATCCTCGAGCCCCTTGATGAACAGGAAACCGCCAGCGGCCTGTTCCAACACACCCGGCTGTACGACGCCGCGGACTTCGCTCCCGAGGAATGTCGTGCTGGCCACTTCATCGCCGATGCCTGCGGCGACCACCGGGATGAACGGGCCCGCTGCGCGCGGGCTCAACGAATGGATGTAGCGCGCCAACGCTTCGCGTCCGGAGCCGGGTTCGCCAGTAATCAGTGCGGGTGCGGTGTGTGGCGCGATCTGTTGCGCTTGCGAGCGCAGGGCCTGCATGGGCCTGCTCTTGCCGATCGGGCCGAGCAACGGCGATGACAAGACGCGGCTTGGCTGACGCTTGTTGCGCGCGGATTCCAATGCGCGCTCCACCGTGCGAAGCAATTTGGCAAGCGAGAGCGGCTTCTCCACGAAATCGAAAGCGCCCAAGCGCGTCGCTTCGACCGCCGTTTCCACCGTGCCGTGACCGGACATCATGACCACCTGGGCACCGTTGTCCGCTTGCTGCCACTCGCGCAGCAAGGTGATGCCGTCGGCGTCGGGCATCCAGATATCGAGCAGCACCAGATCCGGGTTGTGCTCCGACCGCAGCGCGCGTGCCTGCGCGGCGTTGGCTGCGACTTCGACGTCGTAGCCTTCGTCCGACAGTATCTCTTGCAACAGTCCGCGGATTTCCGCCTCGTCGTCGACGACCAAGATGTGTGCTGCACTCATGCTCGTTCCCTCCTCGTACCCGGACGCCGAAGCTCACGCCCCGCGAACATCGCCGCCACTGCGCTGGTCAGCGGCAGCTCGATGCAGATGCGGGCACCGCCTTCGCGGCGGTTCTCGGCACCGATGTGACCCCCATGTTCTTCGACTATTTTCTTGACGATCGCAAGTCCGAGACCCGTGCCTTTGACCTTCGTCGTGACGTAAGGATCGAAGACCTGACCAATGATATCGGCTCCGAAGCCAGGACCGTTGTCCTCTACCAGAATCTGCGCATAGCGCGCATCGCCATCCACGATCAGCTGGGTGCGCACGAACAACTGCGGCTGCGCAGTGTGCTCGAGCGCTTCCATCGCATTAGTTAACAGATTGTGGATGATCTGTCGCAGGCGCCCACGGTCGGCTTCGATCGGCGGCAGCTGCGGGTCCAACTCTAACCTGGGGCGACGCTGGAAATCCTGTGCCGAATACAGATCGGCCACCTCAGTGACGAGCTGGTTGAGATCCACAGGCGTCAAATCCATTGCCGGAGCCCGGGCGTATTCGCTGAAGGCGTTCACCATCTCCTTCATGGCCTCGACCTGCTGGACGATGGTGTGGGTCGAGCGATCCAGCACCAGGCCATCGGCCGCATTCATGTTCGGCAGCAGCTTGCGCCTCAGGCGCTCAGCGGAGAGCTGAATCGGCGTCAGCGGGTTCTTGATCTCGTGGGCGAGCCGGCGCGCCACTTCGCCCCAGGCCGCGTGGCGTTGCGCCTGGAGCAAGGTGGTTATGTCATCGAACACGATGACGTGACCGCCGGGCCGCCCTTCTTCAGCCGGCAGGGCGGTACACGCGCACATCAACACGCGTCGTCCGGTCTCGCTACGTAAGACGAGTTGCTCGCGCCAGTCGGCATCGGCGGACTGTAGATGCGTCTGTATGAGCTCGACGAACTGCTGCAGGAGCGGGCTGCCGGTGGCGATTTCCGCCAATGGCTGCCCCAGTGAGCGCTCCAGATCCACGGCCAGAATGGCGTTCGCGGCAGCGTTCGCCGTGCGCAAGCGTCCATCGGCTTCGATCGAGATCACGCCGGTGGACAGGCGCGCCAGGATGATCGCCAGGTTCGCGCGCTCGGCTTCCACCGCCTGCTGACTGTGACGTGTTTCTTCGCGTGCACGGGCGAGGCGCTTGGTCATGTCGTTGAACGAATGCACCAGGATGCCCATCTCATCGTGCGAGGTGAGCGGCAGCTTCATATTGAAGTCGCCCTTGGCCACCGCACGCGTGCCCGCTACGAGATCCTGCACCGGACGCACCAGCCGGCGCGCGGCCCAAAGCGCGCCGTACAGCGCTGCGAACAGCGACAACAGCAGCACCAACGTGAGCGTGAGTGTGAACGTCGTTTTCAGCGGCCCGCGCAAGCGCGCTTTCTCACCGTAGCGCTGGTACGCAGCCTCCACCGTGTCGGCCAATTCGCCCAGGCGGCGTTCGATCGGAAAGATCGCCTGCAGCATCTGCGGTTCGGCCAACGCACGTTCGGGCAGCTGCACGGCGGTCCGCACGACATAGCCGCCACCGGACAGCGGTTCCAACGTGACGAACACGCGCCCCTGCCGTACTTGCATCATCGCCTCTTCGCTCGGGGCGCTCGGGGTCATGTCGGCCGAATAGTCGGAGCTCGCGGCCACGATGCGGTTGTTGAACGCGATGAGCGCAAGCTCGACGGCTTCATGACGGCGGCGCAAGCGGTCGAGGTCGCCGACCGGATCGACGCCGCTGAATGACAGCTCGCGCGCCATGCTCTGCGTGCGCTCCACATACTCGCGCATGC
This sequence comes from Steroidobacteraceae bacterium, assembly GCA_035276085.1. Taxonomy (GTDB): domain Bacteria; phylum Pseudomonadota; class Gammaproteobacteria; order Steroidobacterales; family Steroidobacteraceae; genus DATELY01. The sequence continues at coordinate 65,018 of DATELY010000092.1, forward strand.
GCAGGTCGAGAGCGGCCCGCGACAAGGTCAGTGCGTCCTCCAGACCTGCCTTGATCTCGACGTGAAACCAGCTGTCGATGCCGCGATTGATGAAGACGACCGAGAAATAGAACACGAGCAGCAGCGGCACGAGCGCGAGCGTGCTCGACATCCACACCATGCGCGCTTCCAGGCGCGAGCCCACGACACGATGGCGCCAGTCGCGGATCAGTTGCAGCAGTCGGCTGCCGATCAGCACCAGCAACAGCACCAGGCCGGCCGCGTTGACGGCCAGGATGATGGGGTGCAGCGCGCTGAAGTCGGCGGATTGTTCGATCGTGCGCGCCATCATCAGCAGGGCAGCGGCCCAGAGGCCGGAGCCGATCACGATCAATGCCGTGATGACGGTGCGCCTTGCTTTCATAATCGCAGCGGCCAGGTGTACCACTCGCTGGTTTGCCGCCAATCATCCGCCCAAAACACGATGAATCGAAGCGCGTCAGGCATCGTGTGCACATCCAGACTCGCCCGCAGGCTGATCTCGTACCGTCCTTTGGAACGCACCAAGGCCTCGTCGAGGATCGGGAGCCGTTCGATTCGGTGTAGGGGTTCCAACGCCGCATCCAGCGTGGGATAGGAGCCCTGCTCGCCGCTGTTCAAGTTGCGGACGAGATAGCGACCGCTCACGGCGTGATAGAGCAACTCATAACGCTGCTCCAGCTGCGCGACGTCTTCGTCGGTCCAGAAACGCCGGCCGCGGCTGACTTCGATGTCGAAGGTCAGCGTGAGCTCGACGCCGTCGCGGATGGCCTGCTGGGCGCCGGCAGGCAGTTCGAAATCGACTTGCGCGCTCAGTAACAGAACACCGGCATTCGATTCGACGAATGCAGAGCGGATCTCGATGCCCTTGGCAGAGGCCGTGAGCGGCAGCAGCAGGACCACACACGCCAGCCACACCCGTCGGGCCGAGTACGCCCTTTCCGCTTGGATTCGTGCGGCTTGAAGCAGCCTTTGAAGTCCCATCCGTCAGTTCGCAGCGCCATCAGGCTTTTGCAGGCAAGCATAATAGAAGCCATCCATACCCGCCGTGCCTGCGGCAATCGCATATCCGGTGCCTGTTTGAGTTCGCAATCCGAGCTCCGCAACCCGTTGAGCAGTGACGTCGATTGCGGGCATCTGCCGCACAAATGCATCGACAACCTCGGCATTCTCCGCGCGCAAAGCCGAACAACTCGCATACAACAAGACGCCACCGGGCTTCAGTACCCGCCATGCCGCGGCGAGCAGGGCACGTTGGCGCTCGGCCAGCGCCGGAATGTCCGCCTCCCGACGCAGCAACTTGATGTCCGGATGGCGGCGGATCACGCCCGTCGCCGAGCACGGCACATCCAGCAGCACGCGGTCGAATCCGACGCCATCCCACCATTGTTCGGGCTCGGCTGCATCGCCCACACGCAGGGTGGCCCGCAAGGACATGCGCTCCAGGTTTTCGCGCACTCGGCCCAGGCGCTTCTCGTCGATGTCGACGGCGACCAACTCACGCAACGCCGGCTGGCGCTCCAGCACATGGCAGGTCTTGCCGCCGGGCGCGGCACAGGCATCGAGCACGCGCTCATCCGGGCGAGGCTGCAAGAACTCGACGGCGAGTTGCGCGGCCGCGTCCTGCACGGAGAGGTGACCCGCCTGGAAACCGGGCAAGGCGGCCGGATTCGCCGCCTTCGCGAGGTGGAGCGCGTCCGGTGCGTGAAGGCTCGCTTCGCTCGCGAAACCCGCAGCCGAAAGCTCAGCCTGATAGGCAGCGCGCGTTCGATGCTGCCGATTGACCCGCAACCAGAACGGCGGGTGCGCATTGTTTGCGTCCAGGATGGCGGCCCAGTCGTCGGGCCAGTCGCGCTCGAGCTGCCGTACGAACCAGTCGGGGTGCGACGTACGCAGCGCCGGGTTGCTGTCGATCTTTCGCAGCAACCCCGCGCCTTCCCGCTGCGCACGCCGCAGCAATGCGTTGATCAAGCCAGCTGCTTTGGGCTGCCGCAGCAAGCGCGTGGCATCGACGGTTGCGGAAACGGCGGCGTACGCCGGGATGTCGGTGTGAAGGAGCTGCGCGAGTCCGACCAGGGCCAGACAGTGCACGTGGGGCTCGATCTTCTGCCGGGGCTTGAGCCAATGATCGAGCATGGCGTCGAGCCGCAGATACCAGCGCAGGGTTTCATACGACAGGAGGCGCACGAGCCCGGCGGAGGAGCGTTCGGGGTCGCGCGCATCCACTTCGTCCGCGATTGCGCGATCGAACGATTGACCGTCGTGAACGACTGCGGCAACGACGCGGGCCGCCGCCGCACGTGGGGCTGCTCCTGCGCTCATTGGCCGAAGACTGTGCCTTGCAGCGGCCGAGAGCGAGCGAATTCCGCTGCGGTGACTGTCTTGCGTCCCGCAGCTTGGACTCGCGTGAGCCTCAAGGCACCCGAGCTCGTGGCCACATCGATGCCAGCCGCGCCGGTGCTCAAGACCGTTCCCGGAAGCGCCGTGACCTCGCTGTCGACCGGTTCCGCCTCCCATACCCGGAGTTGCTCACCATCGAGAACCGTGTCGGCCACGGGCCATGCGTTGAAGGCTCGCACGTGTCGATCGAGCTCAACCGCTGTCTTGCACCAATCGATACGGGCCTCTTCCTTCTGGATCTTGTGCGCGTAGGTCACACCTTTTTCTGGCTGCGGCCGCGCCTGCAACTCACCGTTCGACAGCCCGGTTATGGCTCGCGGCAATAGCTCGGCACCGAGTTGCGCCAGGCGATCGTGCAAGCTGGCCCCTGTATCCCGCGGACCGATCGGCGTACGCGCTTCGAGCAGAACGGGCCCGGTGTCCAGACCTGCTTCCATGCGCATGATGTCGACGCCCGTTTCGCTATCGCCGGCGAGGATGGCGCGCTGAATCGGAGCCGCCCCACGCCAGCGCGGCAGGAGCGAGGCATGAATGTTGAGACAGCCGAGCCGCGGAATGGCGAGCACAGTGCGGGGCAAGATCAGTCCGTACGCGACCACGACCATGAGGTCAGGACGGTGGGCCGCAAGACGCTCCACAGCGGTCGCGTCCTTGAAGTTGAGCGGCTGCTCGATCGGCAGGTTCGCTGCGAGCGCGCGTGCTTTCACAGGGCCCGCAGCCAGCTGGCGACCGCGTCCGGCCGGTCGATCCGGTTGGGTGTAGACCGCGACGATCTCGTGTGGCGAGCCCAGCAGCGCGTCGAGCGCCGGCACTGCAAACTCCGGCGTGCCGGCAAAAACGATGGAAAGGGGGGATGGCATGAAGCGGAGCGGTTGGCGGTTGGCGGTTGGCGGTTGGTTCAGCAGTTCGGCACGGCTTGCTCTTCCCAACCGCTAACCGCCAACCGCTAACCGCCTCTCACTTCAAATCACCTGGCTGCGAGAAGGCGCCTTCGCCGCCGGCTTTTCGCGCCGCTCCTTTTCGAGCTTCTTGCGAATGCGCGTGCGCTTGAGCTCGGACAGATAGTCGACGAACAGCTTGCCTTCCAAATGATCCATTTCGTGCTGGATGCAGACGGCCAGCAGACCATCCGCGTCGAACTCCTGCAGCTGACCTTCGCGATCCAATGTGCGCACGCGGATACGCTCGGCGCGCCGCACTTTGTCGAAGATGCCCGGCACCGACAGACAGCCTTCTTCCATCTCTTCGACCCCGTCGCGCGCGATGATCTCGGGGTTGATGAGCGTGATGGGTTGCGAGCGATCTTCGGTCGTGTCGATGACGATCACCCGCTCGTGGACGTCGACCTGGGTGGCCGCAAGGCCGACACCGGGCGCGGCGTACATGGTCTCGAACATGTCGTCCACCAGCCTTCGAATACGGTCGTCGACCGCCTTCACGGGTGCCGCGCGCGTGCGCAGTCTGGGATCGGGAAACTCGAGAATGGTGAGCTTGGCCATGGGCGTATCGACGTATTCAGTTCCAGGACTATGAACACGGCAAGCGGTACAGATCAAATGAGAACCACGTCTCGCCGTGTCACCGCCGCCCGTGCAAAGGCTGCAAAGCTGCTGCTAAAGTTCCGCCAACGTTGAACTTAATGCTTTCGCGTGCGAGCAAGCGCAATCTGCCGACCGGGGTCGCGCGCTGCATCGAACGCAAGGGCAGTATACGGCCTTCGGGCCACGCTGCGGCGGTACCTCAGGTTCTCTAGAGTTGTCTGCAATGGAGCGTATTTCGCGCATGAAAACTGCGACCTCACCCCTGCGTTCCGCGATCGTTCTGGCCATGGCAGCGAGCCTGACCCTCGGTCTCGGCATCGCCAGCATCCAGGCTCAGGCGCAAGAGCGCACGCTCGCAACCGCCAGTCACATTCCGCTCGCGCCCGATGCGCCCGAACAGTACGTGGTCAAGCCGGGCGATACGCTGTGGGACATCTCCAAAGTGTTCCTGCGCGATCCCTGGTATTGGCCTGAGATCTGGCACATCAACCCGCAGGTGCAGAATCCGCATCTGATCTACCCGGGCGACACCCTCACGTTGACCTACGTTGACGGACAGCCGCGGCTGTCTGTGAGCGACCGCGCTGCCGGCGTGAGTGGCGCGACGAAGCTGAGCCCGCAAGTGCGCAGCGAGCCATTGAGCCACGCCATTACGGCGATTCCCTACGATGTCGTCGCCAGCTTCATGGGGCGGCCGACGATCCTCGACAGGGATCAAGTTCGCACCGCACCCTACCTGGTCGGTATGCGTGGAGAGCATTTGATCGGTGGCGCGGGCAATGAGGTGTATGCGCGCGGCCTGAAGGACGCCAACCCGGAAAGCCGCTACAGCATCGTGCATGTCGGTGAGCCCCTGCGCGATCCCGACAACAACGACGTACTGGGCTACCACGGGCTCTACGTCGGCGGCGGCCCCGTCATGAAGGCCGGCGATCCTGCGAAGCTGATGCTCACCGAGTCCACGCGCGAAGCCCTGCAGGGCGACAAGCTGTTCCCCCAAGACGTCGATGTGCCGCTCGACTTCGTACCGCACGCGCCGGAACGTGAAGTCGATGCAGCCATCATGACGGTGCAAGACATGACGGTCGTCGGGCAGTACCAGGTCGTCGCGCTGAATCGCGGCAGCAAGGACGGGCTGGAAGCCGGTCATGTGCTCGGCGTGTACCAGCTCGGCGAGAAGGTTCGCGACAGCTACTCCCAGGGCGGCATGGATGCGGGTCGCAACAAGTCGTACTGGCGGCTCGGCAAGAGCGTGCAGTTGCCCGACGAGCAGGCGGCTGTAATCATGATCTTCAAGGCCTACAACAACATGAGCTACGCGCTCGTGATGGAAGCCCAGAACGAGATTCGCGCCGGCGATCGCGCGCGCAATCCCAATTCCTGATTCATAGCGCTTCGGGGGGCGCACACGCCCGCCCGCAGTAACGAGTGTGTGCTCATGGACGAGCAGCGAGCATGGTTGATCCTGGCGCGCGCGCCAGCCTCCCACAAACTGACGATCGAACCGCTGTTGGCGCAGCTGGGTAGCGCGAGCGCTATTGCGAACGCCTCTGCCGCGGCACTGCGTGCTGCGGGCGCGAGCGACGCCTTCGTCGATTTCATTTCCCGCTCGAGCGACGACGCGATCGCGCCTGATCTGCGCTGGCTCGAACAACCCGATCATCACCTCATCCACTGGCAGGACCCGCGCTATCCAGCACTTCTGCGCCAGCTGACGGACGCGCCGCTGGCGCTGTACGTGCGCGGCGATGCCCGTTGCCTGAGCCGCGCTCAAGTGGCCATCGTGGGCTCGCGCAATCCCACGCCATCGGGACGTGAGACGGCGTGCGAGCTGGCACAGCAGATGGCGCACCAAGGCCTCATTGTCACCAGCGGCCTCGCTGCCGGTATCGACGCTGCAGCACATCGCGGCGCGTTGTCGCTCCAGGCACAGACGATTGCAGTGTGCGGCACCGGGTTGGATCAGGTGTATCCGCGCAGTCACCGCGAGCTTGCGGCGCAGATTGCTGCGCACGGTGCGCTGGTCAGCGAGTTCCCGCTCGGCATGCCCGCCATCAAGTCCAACTTCCCGCGCCGCAATCGCATCATCAGCGGGCTTGCGCTCGGCACGCTCGTGGTGGAAGCAGCGCTGCGCAGCGGCTCACTCATCACCGCGCGGCTCGCAGCCGAGCAGGGACGCGAGGTATTCGCGGTGCCGGGTTCGATCCGCAATCCCCTGGCACAAGGCTGTCATGCGCTGATTCGACAAGGAGCGAAGCTCATCGAGAGCGCGCAGGACGTGTTATGCGAGCTGGGTCCACTCGCCGGTACGCTGACACCGCAGAGGGAAACGCCGCCTCCGCACGCGGGGACAATCGCTGACCCGCCATTGGACAAAGAATACGAAATCCTGTTAGATGCCCTCGGCTTCGAGCCCGCGAACGTCGACCGCTTGGTCGCACGCACGGGCTTGAATGCTGGTGCCGTAGCATCGATGTTGCTGATGCTCGAACTTGATGGCCGCGTCGAATCCTATGCGGGGGGTGTGTTCGTGCGGACACGTCCTTAAGGTAGCGAAATGAAGGAAAGCGTTCTCGATATCCTCATATATCTCTTCGAGAACTACTTTGATGCCGATATCGAACTCGCCGCCGATCCCGACCGGGATACCCTGCGTGTAGAACTCGAGCGAGCCGGTTTTTCCGAGACGGATGTTGAACGCGCGCTGGAATGGCTGGAGCAGCTGTCCGGTGAGCACGCACGCAGTCGCCCCGTGCCGACGGCCCGGGCGATCCGGGTCTTCAGCGAGCGCGAAAGCGCGCGTTTGGACCTCGACAGCCGCGGCTACATCATGTACTTGGAGAACATCGGCATCCTGAGCAGCATGCAGCGCGAGCTCGTCATCGACCGCCTGCTCGCGCTCGATGCTGCGCAGATCGATATCGAGCAGGTGAAGTGGGTGGTCCTTATGGTGCTGTTCAGTCAGCCGGACCAACATGGCGCGTACGCGCGCATGGAAGATTTACTGTTCGATCGTGAGTCAGGAGCGTTGCACTAACACGATCAACCTGTGTGAGGGTCAACAACGCCGCGGCCGACCGCGGTTTCTTTTTTTATGGAGCACAAGAATCTCGTCATCGTGGAATCGCCTGCCAAGGCGAAGACCATCAAGAAGTACCTGGGCAAGGACTTCGAGGTGTTGGCCTCCTATGGTCACGTCCGCGATCTCGTGCCGAAGGAAGGTGCGGTGGATCCGCGCCGCAACTTCGCCATGCGCTATCAAATACTGGAGAAGAACGAGAAGCACGTTCACGCCATCGCGAAGGCACTGAAGAAAGCGGAAGCGCTGTATCTCGCCACCGACCCTGACCGCGAAGGCGAGGCGATCTCCTGGCACCTGCTCGAACTGCTGAAAGAGCAGGGCGTTCTCGACGGCAAGGACGTACACCGCGTGGTGTTCTACGAGATCACGCGCAATGCGATTCGCGCTGCCATCCAGCAGCCCCGATCGGTGTCTCAGGACCTGGTGGACGCGCAGCAGGCACGTCGGGCGCTCGACTATCTCGTCGGCTTCAACTTGTCGCCGCTGCTATGGAAGAAGGCCGGTCTGCCGGGCGCCTCGGCCGGTCGCGTGCAGAGTCCCGCGTTGCGCATGATCTGCGAGCGCGAAGAAGAAATCGTGAAGTTCCAGCCGCGCGAGTACTGGACCATCGATGCAGATTCCGAGCGCACTGGACAAGCTGTACCGGCACGCCTGATCGAGCTGCAGGGCAAGAAAGTCGAGCAGTTCACGCTCACGAACGACGCGCAGGCACAGGCCGCGCGCACGACGATCGAAACCGCTGCCAATGGGCTCTTGCGGGTTCGCAGCATCGATCGCAAGCAACGCAAGCGTAATCCCGCACCTCCGTTCACGACGTCCACGTTGCAACAGGAAGCCGCCCGCAAGCTGGGCTTCGGCGCGCAACGCACGATGCGCCTCGCGCAGCAGCTCTACGAAGGCGTGGACTTCGGCGAAGGTGCAGTGGGCTTGATCACGTACATGCGTACGGACTCCGTGAATCTCGCCGCGGAAGCCGTGCAGGAAATGCGGCAGGCGATCACCAAGCTCTACGGTGCGGACTCGCTGCCCGCCGAACCACGCGTGTTCAAGACGAAGTCGAAGAACGCGCAAGAGGCGCACGAGGCCGTGCGCCCCACCTCCGCCGCGATCGTGCCGGAGCGACTGGAAGGCAAGATCGAACCGGATCAGCTCAAGCTCTACAGCCTGATCTGGAAGCGCGCCCTTGCGAGTCAGATGGAACCGGCCGTCTACGACACGGTAGCCGTCGATCTCTTGCCGGCTCGCGATTCGAGCGCCGCCGTGTTGCGCGCGAACGGATCGACGCTGGTCAAACCCGGCTACATCGCGGTGTACAAGGAAGGCTCGGACGATTCCGCCGACGACGACAATGACCGCATTCTGCCGCCGCTCAAAGAGGGCGATGAGCTGAAGCTCCTGGCCCTTCGCGCCGAGCAGCACTTCACGGAACCTCCGCCGCGTTTTTCGGAAGCAAGCCTCGTGAAGGCGCTGGAGGAGTACGGCATCGGGCGTCCTTCCACCTACGCGAGCATCATTCAAACGCTGCTGGGCAAGAAATATGCGGAGCTGCTGAACCGCCGCTTCGTGCCCACCGATCTCGGCAAGATCGTCAACCGCTTCCTCACGCGTAACTTCGAGCACTACGTCGACTATGGCTTCACTGCCAAGATGGAAGACGACCTCGACGAGATCGCCGAGGGCAAGGAAGAATGGGTACCGGTGCTCGATCGCTTCTGGGATCAATTCAAGAAGCGCGTCGATGTCGTGGACGAATCCGTCACGCGCGAAGACGTCGCGGATGCGCGCGAGCTCGGGAAAGATCCGACGACGGGCAAGCCCATCTCCGTGCGCTATGGCAAGTACGGACCGTTCGTGCAGCTCGGCACCAAGGACGACGCAGAGAAGCCCAGGTTCGCGAGCCTGCGTCCGCATCAGCGCATGGACACGATCACGCTCGCCGAAGCGCTCGAGCTGTTCAAGCTGCCGCGCACGGTGGGTCACATGCCGTCAGGCGAACCCGTGAAGGTTGCCATCGGACGCTTCGGACCCTACGTGCAGTACGGCGCCAAGAAGTTCGTCTCCATCAAGGATGATGATCCGTACGTCGTCGACTTGCCGCGCGCCCTGGAATTGATCCAGGCGAAAGAGACCGCGGATGCCAATCGCACCATTCTCAATTTCGAAGAAGCAGGCATTCAGGTGCTGAACGGCCGCTATGGTCCATACATCACCGATCGCGTGAAGAACGCAAAGATTCCGAAGGATCGCCAGCCCGACACACTGACGCTCGATGAGTGTCGCGAGTTACTCGCCGCCGCACCGGTGCGTGGCAAGGGCGGATCCCGCTTCGCGAAGAGCGCGAAAACTGCCGCTGCAGCTCCAGCGCCCGCTCCGGCGGTGAGGGAAGCCGTGCAGCCAGCGACATCGAAGACTGCCGCCGCAAAGCCGGCCGCGCTCGCTGCGAAGAAGAAAAAGGCACCCGCTGTGAAGCGGGCCGCACCGAAGAAGGGCTCCGCCAAGACCGGTTCGTAGCAGGAGCTGCTGGTGAGCGCAGGAAGTATCGACGTCGAAGCGGTCGCCACTTACTTGCGCGAGCTGCAGGATCGCATCACCTCCGCGATCGAAACAGCCGATGGTGGTGCGGAATTTCGCCGCGATCCATGGGAACGCGCCGAGGGCGGCGGCGGTGAAGCGCGCATCCTGCGTGAGGGCCGCATCTTCGAACAAGCCGGCGTGAACTTCTCGCACGTCATGGGCACAGGCTTGCCGCCCTCGGCGACGGCAGCGCGACCGCAACTCACCGCCACGCCATGGATTGCCACTGGCATTTCGCTCGTATTCCATCCGCGCAATCCGTTCGTACCGACGACGCATGCGAACGTGCGCTTCTTCTGCGCGACGCCTGCGAATGCAGAGCCCGTCTGGTGGTTCGGCGGCGGGTTCGATCTCACGCCCTTCTATCCCTTCGACGAAGACGTATTGCATTGGCATCGCACGGCCCACACTGCCTGCGAGCCCTTCGGACCGGATCGTTATCGCGAGCACAAGGAATGGTGCGACCGCTATTTCTTCATCAAGCATCGCAACGAAACGCGCGGCATCGGCGGACTCTTCTTCGATGACCTGAATGCCGATGGTTTCGAGCGCTGCTTCGAGTATCAACGCAGCGTCGGCGATCATTTCCTGCCCGCTTACATGCCGATCGTCGCGCAACGCAAGGACCATCGCTATGGCGAGCGCGAACGACAGTTCCAACTGTACCGTCGCGGCCGCTACGTCGAGTTCAACCTGGTATACGACCGCGGCACGATGTTCGGACTGCAATCCAACGGTCGCGTCGAATCGATTCTCATGTCACTGCCGCCGTTGGTGCGTTGGGAATACGACTGGCACCCACAACCCGGTTCGCCCGAAGAACGTTTGTACAAGGATTACTTGCGTCCGCGGGATTGGTTGAACGAGTTGGAGTGACGCGCCGCGCGCGCGTCGTATACAAGCGCGTAGTTCTTACACGCTGCAATTTCTCGCGAAGAACTGGCGACAGTGGTCGATTGAATTCGCAACATCCGTGGCGTAGCGTCGTTGCGTCGATTGCTCGTGCACGGATGTCAGGAACGACGCCATGAAGATTCGCAAGCACCGTATCGCGCAGGGTTTGTGTGTCGTGCTGGGCGCAAGCATCGCGATGCATGCGGGCACATCCATCGCAGCGAACAGCCTGAAGGAAACCAAGCTGCGTGAACCGCAAGGCGTCGAGGTGTTCGTGCAGTTGCAGACGCCATCGGTCGGCGAAGTGAATGCACAGGCGCTGCAGAGCAAGGGCAGCGTTCTGGATGCTGCCAGTCAACGCGAACACGCTGCCCGCATCAGCCAGGAACAAGCTGACTTCGAAGCACGACTGCGCGGGATCGGCCTCGCCCCAAAACATGCGCAGCGCGTCGGTGCCAACGGCGTTCGCGTGCGTGCGACAGCGGCGCAGATCGCGCAGCTTCGCTCGATGCCGGAAGTGCGTTCGGTAGCCAAGGTCGAACGCCACGTCCACGACAACATCGACAGCGTGCCATGGATCGGAACGGAGCAAGCCTGGGCACGCGGGTTGACTGGCAAGGGCATCACGATCGGCATCATCGACACCGGAATCGACTACACCCATGCCAACTTCGGTGGCTCGGGCGATCCGGCCGACTACGCAGCGAACGATCCGAACGTCGTCGAGAAAGGCACTTTTCCAACCGCAAAGGTCGTCGGCGGCCATGACTTCGCAGGCGCGCACTACAACGCCGATGAGCCCGAGACAGCGCCCGTCGAAGACAACGATCCTCTCGACGTCGAAGGACACGGGTCGCATGTCGCCGGCACCGCGGCCGGCGTCGGTGTACCCGACTCGATCGGGCCCGGCGTGGCGAAGGATGCACAGCTGTACGCATTGAAAGTGTTCGGCGACGTCGAGGGCTCGACCGAGCTCACCTCGCTCGCCATCGAGTGGGCGATGGATCCGAATGGCGACGGTGACATGTCGGATCACCTCGATGTGATCAACATGAGCTTGGGCGGACCGCTCGGCACGCCCGACGATCCTTCATCGATCTCGTCGAACACTGCCGTTGCAAACGGCATCGTCGTCGTGGCTTCCGCGGGTAACGAGAACGACGTGCCCTATGTGACCGGCGCACCCGCAGTCGCTCAGAACGCGATCTCCGTCGCGGCCTCGATACCCGGCGGTCGCAATTGGGCGCATTTCCAAGTGACTGCACCAGCGGATGTCGCAGGCACCTATCCATCGGAGGAAGGTGCCGGCCCGGTGCGTTTCGAAGACGTAGGCACTGTGACAGGCGAACTGGTGACTGCAGCGCCTGCCGATGGTTGCGAACCGTTGACCAATTCGGCGGCCATCCGCGGCAAGCCGGCGCTGATCATTCGCGGCACGTGCGACTTCCTCGTGAAATACACGAATGCGCAGAATGCCGGTGCGCGCGCGCTCATCGTGTACAACGATGGCACCGCGCCGGACCGCATCGATCCCATCGTCATGGGTGGACTCGACGACACGATCACGATTCCAGGACTGATGATTTCCTACACGATCGGCAACACCCTCGCAGCCACGAGCGGTGTCCAGATCGCCGTCGACACTCAACCCGATCCGACGCGTGACGATCGCATCGGCGAGTTCAGTTCCCGCGGGCCGGGCCACGGCGGTTCGATCTTCAAGCCGGATCTCGCCGCGCCGGGGGTCGGCATCGTATCCACCGGCGTCGGCACGGGAACGGGCTCGTCGAATCTGGACGGCACCTCGATGGCAGCGCCGCACGTTGCCGGTGCCGCTGCAATCCTGCTGCAGAAGTGGCCACACGCTGCACCGGCGGCGATCAAGGCGTTGCTGCAGAACGCATCGGTCCCTGCGAATGGCAGCGGCGACACGGTTGTCGCGCGCCAGGGCGCAGGCGTCATTCGCGTCGATCGCGCCGTCGAACTGACGAGTTACGCGAGCCCTGGCGGCGTGAGCTTCGGACGCATCAACCGCATATTCCCCACGCTGCGCACGCGATTCGTCACGCTCCACAACCTGGACAAGACGCGTCGTGTGTTCAACGTGAAGCAGGTGGACGGTCAAACGTATCCTGGCGTGCGCGTGCAATGCCCATCGCACGTCGCGGTGGGGCCCGAAGGAATCGCGCGCTTCGAAGTCACCCTGAGCTTCGATCCCGCACGCGCAGCCAAGCAGGGCGTATTCGACAACGCATCGATCAGCCAAAGCGAGATCGATGGCGGGTGCGTCCTGAGCAACGGCGACGATTCGCTGCGCGTTGGGTATCTCGGCGTGGTCGATGCTGCCTCGAGAACCATTGCACGCTTGCGAAGCGGCGGCGGCGCGCTGGGCGTGGGCAACCTGGGACCTGCACCGTCACTGGCCGAAGGCTTCACCTGGGCTGCGGACAATGGAGAGGTACCCGAGGCCGAGGGCACCAGGGCTGGCCTGTTCCGTGTGGGCTATCGAACGGCGGATCCCGCGCTGTACCTCGATGAGCCGGTCATCGAGTTCGGCATCGCGACGGATGCGCCATGGGAGCATCTGTCCGATCTGCGCTTCGACTTCTTCCTGGACGTAGACGATGACGGCGCGGACGACGTGCACCTGGCCGCGGCCGACCTATCCACGTTCGACGACGATGTCGACCCCGGCGACTTCGTCACTGCGCAGTTCGACGTCGGCGGCGATGGCAATCTCGACTGGTTCGTCGCGACGTGGGACTTCAACGACCGCGTCGTCACCCTGCCATTCACCAAAGTGGGCGGCACGCTGGGCCGTGTGCCACCCGCATTCAAGTATCGCCTCGAGGTCACGGGGCCCGATGGCAGCGTCGACGTTCAACATGGATCGATCGATACCGCGAAGGAGATCGGCCTCGACTTGAACAGCTTCGGCTTGGATCCGTTCGACACGGCGACGATTCATGTCACCAAGGGCGCAGGCGATCTACTGTTCCTGTATCCGAACGACACCGTGCCGAATCAAATACAGAAAGTCGGACCTGTAGCCGCAGAATGATTGGTCGCTGCTGAAGAAACGCGTCCCCTCCCTTGCGAAGGGGGGAGGGACAGGGTGGGGGCAACCCAACCCACCTACTTCCCCGCAATCACCGGGCACGCAAACACCCGCGCCTCATCCGTGTGATACGTGTACACGCGCCCTTGATACTGCAAGTACAGCTTGAACCCGGGAATGATGGCCGCTCGTTCCTGTTCGGCCGGCCCTCTGCATTCCAATGCCGACTGCGTCCACCCGTTCGGGACGCGCCGGACCATTTCGATGCGATCGATCGCCACATCGAGTCGAGCAGCGAGATCCCGTCGCGCCAACGACTCCAGCTCCGGTAACTGCGTTGCCCGCACTCGTGGTTGCGGTGCGCGTAGTCCACCTGCAACCCTGGGCGGACAAACGACAGCGTGATCGCCGGCAACATGCACTTCATGCGTCTGCTCGCCTGCGCGCAGCAGCACGACATAGCCTTGCGTGATCACCTGCTGATACATCGCACCTGGAGTGCGGCAGCCGAGACTGCTGTCAGACCATTCCCTGGCTTCGATGGCCGCTACCGTGTACTGCGCAGGCTGCGCGTCGTGTTCGTGCTCCGCCAGCGCCGTTCGTGCACGTTCCACGGCGGCAACTTGCTCCTGGGTCAGCGACTGCGCCTCTGCAGCCGTCGACGCCAGTGACATGCCGGCCAAAACTGCGACGATGATGATGATACGCACGAAGGCTCGCTCCACGTTCCGCATTACCATAGCCCGATGAACTATCGACACGCCTTCCACGCAGGCAACTTCGCGGACGTCCACAAGCACGTCATTCTCTCCGCGCTGCTCGACCGTCTGACCGCCAAGCCCACACCGCTCCTGTATCTCGATACGCATGCGGGCCGCGGCCTCTACGACTTCAAGAGCATCGAGGCGGCGCGTGGGCGCGAATGGCAAACCGGTGTCGAACGGCTGCGCGCGGCACACCTCAAGCATCCCTTGTTGCGGCGCTATCGGGAGTTGATCGCTGCGCAACTGGCCGCCTCGCGTTACCCAGGCTCACCGCTCCTGGCGCTGCAGTCGTTGCGCCCCGACGACCGCGCCGTGCTCGTCGAGAAGCAAACCGAAGAAGCTCGCATCCTGCGCACGCACCTGACGCGCACACGCCGCGTCTCGGTGCTTGCCGAGGATGGCTACATCGCTCTCAAAGCACAGCTACCGCCGAAGGAGAAACGCGGGCTCGTCCTGGTAGATCCGCCGTATGAGGACGCACAGGAGTTTCAACAGCTCGAGCGCGCCATGACGCTGGCCGTGTCGCGTTGGCCGCAAGCCGTCCTGGCCGTGTGGTATCCGATCAAGGCCGGCGCCACCACCGAACGGTGGTTTCATGCATTGCAGGCGGCGGGTTTGCGCAAGCTGCTGCTCTGCGAGCTTGCGATCCGTCCGCGAGACTCGGCTGTAGGCCTGAATGGCTCGGGTGTACTGATCCTAAATCCTCCGTATCAACTCGATGCCGCACTGAAGGACGCGCATGCCGAGTTGCTGCCGTTGCTGGCGGAGGCGCCGCATGCCGGCGATCAGAGCGTCCGCTGGCTGGTCGAGGAATGATGCGCGGGTCTCAGCGGCATTCCTTGTAGCGGAAACAGCTCACGAGGTGATCGTTCACCATGCCGGTGGCTTGCATGTGCGCATAGAGGATCGTGCTGCCGACGAAGCGGAAGCCACGCTTCTTCAGATCCTTGCTCAGCGCATCCGACTCCGCGCTCGTCGCGGGCACATCGCCCGTCTTGCGGAAGCGGTGCACGATGGGCTTGCCGCCGACGAAGCTCCACATGTGCCTGGCGAGGCCATTGCCTTGCGACTGCAGCTCGAGAAACGCCCGGGCATTTGCGATCGTGGCTTCGATCTTGAGCCGATTGCGGATGATGTTTGGATTCTTCATCAGCCGTTCGACCTCGCGCTTACCGAAGCGGGCGATGCGCTCGGCATCGAAGGCTGCAAAGGCTTCGCGGTAGCCTTCGCGCTTGTTGAGCACCGTCGACCAGGACAGCCCCGCTTGGGCGCCTTCCAGAATCAGAAACTCGAACTGTGTCTGGTCGTCGTAGGCTGGCACGCCCCATTCCGTATCGTGGTAGTGGACGTACAGCTCGTTGCCACTCAGACACCACGGACAGCGCACGGGCTTGGAGGCCTCTTTGGGCATGGGTTGGGTCAGCCTCTTGGGTTGCGGTATAAGGCAATCTTTACACAGGACGATGCGTCATGAGCGATCGTGAGACAGGCGAGTTTCCACGCACACGGTTGCGCCGCATGCGGCGCGACGACTTCTCGCGCCGGTTGATGCGCGAGAGCACGCTGAGCGCGGACAACTTCGTCTATCCCGTGTTCGTCATCGAAGGTCGCAACCGCCGCGAGGCGGTGCAATCGATGCCGGGCATCGAACGGGTCACGGTCGATGAGCTCGTGCGCGAAGCCGAGCAGCTCGCCGAGCTGCGCGTACCGGCACTCGTGCTCTTTCCGGTCATCGATCCGAACGCCAAGAGTCTGGATGCCAAGGAAGCCTGGAATCCCGATGGGCTGGTGCAGCGCGCGATTCGCGAAATCAAGGGAGCAGTCCCCCAGCTGGGCGTGATCACTGACGTGGCCCTGGATCCCTATACGACGCACGGTCAGGATGGACTCATCGATGAGTCCGGCTACGTCGTGAACGATGCGACCGTCGAGGCGTTGGTGAAGCAATCGCTGTCGCATGCCGAGGCCGGCGCCGACATCGTGTCGCCGAGCGACATGATGGATGGCCGTATCGGTGCGATCCGGGAGGCGCTGGAGATTGCAGGTCATCTCAACACGCGCATCCTGGCCTACTCCGCGAAGTACGCGTCGAGCTTCTATGGCCCGTTCCGGGAAGCTGTCGGTTCCTCAGGCAACTTGGGCAAGGGCAACAAGTACAGCTACCAGATGGACCCCGCCAACTCCGATGAAGCACTGCGGGAAGTGGCGCTCGATCTGCAGGAAGGGGCCGACATGGTGATGATCAAGCCCGGCCTGCCTTATCTCGACATCGTGCGCCGCGTGAAAGACACCTTCGGCGTCCCGACCTTCGTTTATCAGGTGAGCGGTGAGTACGCGATGCTCATGGCGGCCGCCAGGAACGGATGGCTCGATGAGCGCGCAGCGATCATGGAATCGTTGCTGTCCATCCGCCGCGCCGGCGCCGACGGCATCCTGACGTACTTCGCCAAGCGCGCGGCGACGTGGTTGCGTGAAACCGCATAGCCTGCGATCCACGTCGCGGAATCGCGCGGATCCTTGCGCAACACTGTTGCGACGTTTAAGGGATTAGCGGAGGGGGCGATGAGCAGTACTCCTACGAGCACGGACCGGTACGCCGTCATGGGTTATCCCGTGCAGCACAGCTGGTCGCCGTTCATTCATGGAATGTTTGCCAAGCAGACGGGACAGGCGCTCGTCTATGCACGTATCGAAGTGGCGCCGGATCGGCTCTCGCAGGCCGTCGCACAGTTCTTCGATGAAGGTGGCAAAGGCCTGAACATCACCGTGCCGCACAAGCAGGCGGCAGCGGCGCTCGTAAGATGGCGCACGCCACGAGCCTCGATCGCCGGCGCGATCAATACGATTGCCTTGCAGGACGGCGGCTGGCTCGGCGACAACACCGACGGTGCAGGCCTCATCAACGACCTCACGCGCAATCTGCACGTGAAACTCGCCGACTCGCGCATCCTGTTGCTCGGTGCCGGTGGCGCTGCCCGTGGAGTGCTCGGCCCTCTACTCGGCGCCGCGCCAGCGCGATTGGAAGTGGTGAATCGAAACGTGGATCGCGCGCTGGAGCTGGTCGAAGAATTCGAAGCGCTCGGCGAGATCCACGCGTGCGGGTTCGATAACGTCACGCGCGAGCCGTTCGATCTGATCATCAACGCCACGTCGGCGAGCTTGCAAGGCGCCACGCTGCCGGTACCGGCTGAAGCTGTCAGCCGCAGCACCGTGTGCTACGACATGGCCTATGGAAAGGGCGATACACCCTTCACGCGCTGGGGAAAACAGGCCGGTGCCGCGCGCGCGGAGATGGGCTGGGGCATGCTCGTCGAGCAGGCGGCTGAGGCATTCGAGCTGTGGCGCGGAGTGCGGCCGGAAACGGCCTCTGTGCTGAAGGCGCTGACGTCGCCGCCGCCGCCGAGACAGGCGGTGGTTTGAGCTGAGAGTGGGCTGCGTGCCTTTGCCCCGCGAACCCCGCTAGCATCGGTGCGTTTCACCTGACACGCTAGCCATCAGTCTCTTCTGCTCAAATCCACTGTCATGACCACGACGCTCCCCGCCTTCTCGCAAATCCGTGTCGATCAGATCGAGCCGACGATCCGCCAACTCTTGAGTGAGCATCGGGCGCAGCTGACCGCTCTGCTGCAGCAACCCGAACCGACCTTCAGCTCGCTCGTGCTGCCGCTCGAGGAGATGCACCATCGTCTTGCGCGTACCTGGTCGCCCATCGGGCACATGAATGGCGTGGTCAACAGCGATGAGCTCCGTGCCGCGTACAACGCCTGCTTGCCGTTGCTCGTGGGCTGGAACACGGAGCTGGCGCAAAACGACCAGCTGTTTCGCGCGTACAGCCGCATCCTCGAGCGCGAGGGCGCACAGTTGAGCAGTGCTCAACGCAAGCTGATCGAGAACGCATTGCGCGATTTCAAGCTGGCCGGTGTGGCGCTGCCGCCCGACCGCAAAGAGCGCTTCCGTCACCTGATGGAGCAGCTCACCACGGTGCAGGCGAAGTTCGATGAGAACGTGCTCGATGCGACGAATGCCTGGTCGAAGCATGTGACGGATGCCGCCCTATTGAACGGACTTCCGCCGACGGTCGTGCAACGTGCACGCAGTGCTGCCGAAAGCAAGCAACTCGACGGCTGGTTGTTCACGCTGGACGCGCCGAACTACCAGGCGGTGATGATGCATGCGACGCACGAAGCGCTGCGGCGCGAGTTCTACGAAGCGTGGGTAACGCGCGCGTCCGATGCCGGTCCGTTGCCGGGCAAGTGGGACAACACAGCGAACATGGAGGAGATCCTGCGCTTGCGTGCCGAGCTCGCACAGCTCGTCGGGTTCGACAACTACGCTCAGTATTCACTGGCCACCAAGATGGCCGGCTCGATCAGAGAAGTGAACGACTTCCTGGAACAACTCGTGGGCTATTCGCGTGCGGCCGCACAGCGCGAGTTCGATGAGCTCGAACAGTTCGCCAAGCGCAAGCTGAACCCGTGGGACGTGGCGCACTACGCCGAGGCCTTGAAGCGCGAACGGTTTGCGTTATCCGAAGAAGCGCTGCGGCCGTACTTCCCTTTACCCCGCGTACTCGATGGTTTGTTCGCGCTTGCAAGCAAGCTGTACGGCGTGCGGATCCAGGAGCGGAGCGACATCGATCGCTATCATCCGGATGCACGCTACTTCGACATCCTCGAACCGGATGGCAAGCCGCGCGCCGGCTTCTACATCGATCTGTATGCCCGTGCTCGCAAGCGCGGCGGCGCGTGGATGGACGAATGCATCGGCCGCAAGCATCTGGGCGCGTCGAGCGCGTTACCCGTGGCCTATCTCGTGTGCAATTTCACGCCGCCGGTCGGCAGACAGCCATCGCTGCTCACGCACAGCGAAGTGGTCACGATGTTCCATGAGTTCGGTCATGGACTGCACCACATGCTCACTCGTGTCGATTATCCGAGCATCGCCGGGATCAACGGCGTCGCGTGGGATGCCGTCGAGCTACCGAGCCAGTTCATGGAGAACTTTGCGTGGCGCCCGGAAGTGTTGCCCTTGATTTCAGCGCACGTCGAGACGGGCGAGCCGTTGCCTGAAAGCGAACTGCAGCGCTTGCTCGGCTCGCGCACGTTCCACGCAGGAATGCAGACCGTGCGGCAGCTCGAATTCGCGCTGTTCGATGTTGCGATTCATAGCGAGGTGCCGCCACCGTCGGCAGCGCAGATCGCCGAGCTGCTGCGGCAGGTTCGCAGCCGCGTCGCTGTGATCCAGGCACCCGCCTTCAATCGGTTTCAACACAGCTTCCAGCACATTTTTTCAGGCGGCTATGCGGCGGGCTACTACAGTTACAAGTGGGCCGAGGTGCTTGCGGCGGATGCGTTCAGCGCCTTCGAAGAATCGGGAGTACTGGACAGCACGACCGCCAGGCGATTTCTGCAATCCGTGCTGGAGCAGGGCGGCAGCCGTGATCCGATGGAAGCCTTCGTCGAATTCCGCGGCCGCAAGCCGCGGATCGAGCCACTGCTGAAGCAGCATGGGTTGGCGGCGTAATGCGCGAACGTCAATTCGGCGCGAGGGAATGGCGAAACGGCGTAATGGCGTAATGGCGTAATGGCGTCAGAAATCACGCGCCTGACGCCCTCACGCCATTGCGTGCTGACGAACGTACGCGAATTTCTGACTCACCACACTAACCGAGATCGAACAGTAAAGCCTCGCCCTGGCTCGCGGTGCCCAGCTCGATACGCTGTTCATCGCTGACTGCGACGCCATCACCGGCCAGCAATCGCGTGCCATTCACGGTGATCTCCCCACGCGCGACGTGAACCCAGGCGTGTCGGTCCGGCGCCAGTGCGTGCGTGACACGCTGGTCGGCCGCGAGATTCGTGAGGTACAGCCGCACGTCCTGATGGACTCGAATGACGTCCTCACGTGTTTCATTCGCGGCCACCCGCTGCAACCGGCCCGACCGATCCTTGGGATCGAAACTGAGCTGTTGATAACCCGGTTGCAACCCCGTGCGCTCCGGCACGATCCAGATCTGCAGGAAATGGACGGGCTCGGTACGCGAAGCATTGAACTCGCTGTGGCGAATGCCGGTACCCGCGCTCATCTTCTGCAGCTCACCGGCCCGGATCACCGAGCCCGTGCCGATGCTGTCGCGATGTTCGAGCGCGCCTTCCAACACGTACGTCAGGATTTCCATATCGCGATGCGGATGCGTGCCGAAGCCTGCACCCGCCGCGACGCGATCGTCATTGATCACGCGCAACGCGCGGAAGCCCATGTGCTGCGGATCGTGGTAGCCGCCGAAGCTGAATGAGTGACGACTGTCGAGCCAGTCGATCTGAGTCGTGCCGCGTTCAGCGGCCGGACGGAGCTGCAGCATGGGA
>DATELY010000093.1:0-2742 GCA_035276085.1 Steroidobacteraceae bacterium
GAATCGATTCGGATCCCTCGAAGGTCGAACACGCGCAACATCGCTCAGTTGATGCGCCTCGGCGGCTTCACGGACATCGAGCCGTTCGCGCTGAAGCTCTACGTGTTCTGGAGGAATCCACTGAACTACGTCGGCCTTGCCGTGACGATGGTGCTCGAGACGATCCTGCGCGTGATCTTCAAGCTGTACGGCAAGAAGGTGGATATCTTGTCGAAGAAGATCAGCGCGGTGGGGTATGTGAGGTAGCGGACGGGCTACGGGCTACGGGCTACAGCCAGAGCATGCTGCTGCATTCTGGCCGTAGCCCGTTGGCCGTAACCCGTTGGCCGCCATTCAATTCACCACATCAAAAAAATCCACTTCCCCTGTCTCCAACGAATACTCCGCCCCCACGACCATCAACCCATCGCTCCTTCCCAGCTGCTCGAGGATCTCCGAGCCATAGCGCAGATGGTTGACGGAGTAACCAACGTTGGAGCGCACGGCCTGATCGACCAGGCGCGGCAGGTCGTGCCTCAGTTCCGTTTTCATCAACCCTTCGACCGACGGCCGGACGCGATCCACGATCGAGCGCAGATTTCGCGATTGAGTTTCCGCCGGACGCTGCAGCTCTTCGATGGTCGCCGTCACGGCGCCGCACTGCGAATGCCCCAATACGACCACCAGGCGCGTGCCGAACCGCGACGCCGCAAACTCCACGCTGCCGACCTGCGAAGGAGCCACGATATTGCCCGCGACGCGGATGACGAACAGATCGCCCAACCCCTGATCGAAGACGATTTCCGCAGGGACGCGCGAATCCGAGCAACCCAGGATGATCGCGAACGGCTTCTGTTCCTGCGCCAATTCGAAGCGGCGGGCCTGAGCGCCGCTGGCGGGATTCTGAATGCTGGCGACGAAGCGGCGATTGCCTTCGCGGAGCCGTTCGAGTGCATCTTTTGCGGAGACCATGAGTGTGTCGTGGCTGAGGTGACGCGACAAGGATGCAGAAAGCTCATCGAAGCACGCAAGCGCTTTCCCTCGAGCGGATGGATCTCACTACGTCGTTCAGGGCTTTCTGGATGTTCAATGGTCTGATTCGTATGAACTTGCCCCTTCCGCCAAACCGACCTGTGAGAAACGCGGGCTAGCTGCGTATGAGCCATGCCAATTCCACACGCGCGATCTTCTTTGCCCTCGGTGCCAATATGGCCATCGCGGCATCCAAAGGCGTCGCTGCCTTTTTGAGCGGCTCGGCTGCGATGCTGGCCGAAACCGTGCACTCGCTTGCCGACTGCGGCAACCAGGGGCTGTTGTTGATCGGCATGAGACAGGCGAAAGCACCCGCGACCGCCGATCATCCGCTGGGCTCGGGCAAGGCGATCTACTTCTGGTCGTTCCTCGTGGCCGTCATGTTGTTTTCTCTGGGCGGCATGTTTTCGCTCTACGAGGGCTTTCACAAACTGTCTCATCCGGAACCGCTGCGCCAGTGGTGGTGGGCCGCCGGCGTGCTCGTCTTCAGTATCGTGGCCGAGGGCATCTCGATGCGCGCGTGCCTGCAGGAGGTGAACAAGGCGCGCGGTGAACGCCCGCTGTGGCGCTGGTTTCGCGAGAGTCGGCAGGCGGAACTGCTCGTCATCTTCGGCGAAGACCTGGCCGCGCTGTTGGGACTCACGTTCGCTCTGGCGGCGATCCTGTCGAGCGTCGTGACGGGCAACCCGGTTTGGGACGCGGTCGGCACACTAATGATCGGTGCGCTGCTGATTGCGGTTGCGATCTATGTCGCGATCGAAGTGAAGAGCATGCTCATCGGCGAGAGCATGGACCCCGCGACGGCCGCCGAGATGCGGCGCTACATCGAAGCGCAACCGCAGGTTGCGCGGGTGTTCAACCTGATCACGCTGCAGCTCGGCGACGATGTGATGGTGGCCGTGAAGGCGAGCATGAGCCCAACGGAGTCACCGCTCGGGTTGGTCGATGCGATCAACACCGTCGAAGCGAGCTTCAGACAACGCTTCCCGCAGGTACGCTGGAGCTTCTTCGAGCCCGATCACTCCGACTGACTCACGCAATCGGGAAGGCGAGCATCCCCAGAATCGCGAGGCCCGCGCCGATCGAGCCGCCCGCCAGCACATCGCTCGGATAGTGCAGACCCAGTACGACGCGCGACATCGCGACCAGCACCGCAAACGGGACACAGACGATCGAGAGCTCCGGGAAGCTTTGAGTGATGAGCACCGTGAAGCTCACGGCATGCAGCGTGTGACCCGAGGGAAAACTGTAACGATCCAGCACGGACGTACCGGGTACGATCGTCGCGAATGAAATGTAGGGGCGTTCGCGCACGAGCCGCGACTTGAGATACTTGTAGAGCGCCACACCCGTAAACCCGACCATGGCCATGCGCGCGACGGCGAGCCAGGCCCCGGCGCCATAGATGAGCGGCAATGACAGCGCGAGCGTGTACCAGAACGCGCCATTGCCCAGACGGCTGACGATCGCGAACACAGCGCGTATTTCGCGCCGTGCGCAACCGCGATTGAGACGCAGGCACCAAGCCACTTCGGCGGCATCGACCCGCCGGAAAATGTCCCCTGCGCTGACCATAGGACCTCCAGTGCTGCCCATGGAACGGCATGATCTCGATGCCAGACTGCGTGAGCTTTACGAACGTATGACACTTCCGTGATTTCACGATTTGTGAGACATAGCGAGGGGGAATGGCTGGCTGGTCTGCTGGCTGGCTGGTCTGCTGGCCAGAGG
>DATELY010000094.1:0-6230 GCA_035276085.1 Steroidobacteraceae bacterium
ATCGCAACTTCGACAGTTCGAAGCTCAAGAATGGCGAGAGGGGCGGCCGCTGGCAACACGATGCGGGCCACCGCCAGGGTGTTGCCTACCGGGATAACGCCACGCGCGACAAGTTCGCCGGGGCGCCCGGAGCCGACAGGCGGTCCCAGTATCGCGGGCGCGACGCCGAGGCAGGTAACCGCATGGCCACGGCCGACCGGCCGGGAGCGGGCAACCGGCCCACGACCACCGACAGGGGCGGCGCAGGCAATCGTGCGTCGGTGGGGGACCGGGGCAGTGTGGGAGACCGCAGTTCCCCCGGCAATGTGAACCGCGTAGGTAACGGTAGTCGGGGGAGCTATGGCGGGGGATATGGTGGCGGGCGCGACGGTGCGTTTTCAGGCGTCGGGGGGAGTGGCGGCGTTTCGCAACGCAACTTCGACAGGGGAAACCGGAGTATGCAGGGTTCAGGATTTAGCCGGCCGGCTGGCGGTGGTGGTATGCGCGGCGGCGGTGGACGCGGTGGCAGGCGCTAGGGAGTGAACCATGAACCTTCATCCACGCGGTATCCAAAAGTTGCTGAAGTTGACGTTCGCGAACTTGACGGCAGCCATTGCGCTATCGGTCGTGACACTGCCCCTGGCGCACGCGCAAAAGAGCTTCAGTTCGCCGGAGGCCGCGATGAATGCCTTCGGCGACGCTGTCATCAAGGATCGCGAGGACGTCCTGCGTACGATCTTCGGTAGCGACTTTCGTGAATTAATCCCCCCGTTCGGCGCGCCGGTCAGGGACACCTTCATTGCCGAGTGGGCGAAGTCGCACGCTATCGAGCAAGGGGAGGCGGGGCACGCGCGTATCGTCGTGGGCGACCAGGGCTGGACGTTCCCGGTGCCGCTCGTCAAGAACGACCAGGGATGGCACTTCGATACGCGCGCTGGCGCTGAAGAGATGCGCTTGCGGCGCATCGGCCGCAACGAGTTGGCCGTCATTCAGGCGATGCTGGCGATCTTCGACGCGCAGCGCGAATATGCGCAGACCAATCACGATGGCGTAGGGGTGCTCGCCTATGCTTCGAAGATGGTGAGTACGCCTGGCAAACACGACGGCTTGTACTGGCCAGCCGGGCCGGACGACACGCCAAGTCCGCTTGGCGCGGCGTTCGTCGATGCGAGTTCGCGCAATGCACAGAATGCCGGCTACTACGGGTATCACTTCAAGTTGCTGGAATCACAGGGGCCGAATGCGCCCGGCGGCGCGTATGACTATGTCGTAAAGGGCAAGCTGTTTGGGGGCTTCGCTGTCATCGCCTGGCCTGTGAAGTACGGCGACACGGGCATCAAGACGTTCATGGTGAGCCATTCCGGTCAGGTCTACGAGCGCGATCTCGGACCAGACAGCGCTGCGAAAGCGCAAGCGACGAAAAGGTTCGACCCGGTGCCGGGCTGGAGCAAGGTTCCCGATCGCGATAGCGAGTGAGGCGGCCGTCTGCAAAGTCCGTCATGGAATCGGGTGGTTGCGGGTCGCAAGACAACGCTGTCAGGAGGCCGGTATCAATGCGACCTGTTCGCCGACTGCCAGGAAGGGAGTAAGTCAATGGAAAAAATGTACTCGTACAAGGGCTTTGAGGTCACCGTGAAGCTTGTAGACGTGCGGGCTGTGTCGAGCGAATTCACCTACGGGCCCCCGGTGGGGTACGTCGCGGAGGTAAGTATCTGCACGGCGGAGCCGAGAAGACCAATAGGCGTGCCGATTCGGCTCGTCGCAGAAGGAAACCGCGTATTCGGCACGATGGACGATGCCTTGACAGCAGGGTTTAGTGCTGCACAGCACGTAATAGACGATAGAGATGGCCTTTGATGCCAGTGGGGATCGTGCGAAATCAACGATCAATGTTGTTGTGCGCACAACGAGAACCTATTGGCGCTCCCGTCGGGCGGCAGCGAAACTGATCAAGAGCATGGAGTGACCTGGCCAGCCGGCCGCGCGACTCGATGATCCGCAGAACGGCTCTTCTGCGCTCGAAAGGCGCCGTTGACCATGTCCGGTCGTCGAAATGCAAACGGCCGCGCTGGTTCGCCACGTCAAGACTCAACGCGATCTGGTTCATGTCCTCATTACGCCAGGCACCCGCTGGAAGGACTGAATCATCAGATCAAAAAAATAGGCGTCCTTTGCGACGGCTTGTCGCAAACAGCATGCTAAATATCAATTTATTGCAACTGCAACGTTCGTGGTAGTCGCAATCGGTCTTGCAACGATCGCTCAGCTCAAGTTCTCTCCCAAGACCGCCGTGGACAACCCGGTCGCACGTATCGTCCTCAACATCGAGTCCTGGAACAGCCAGTAAAAAGTGAATCACCCGGAAATATCGGCGAGAGGACTTGCGCCGCGCTCATAACGCGAATCAGCGGCGGTCGCTCGAACAACGACGGCATATACACCGCTCCTGGAAGCGGATACCGCTCGGAATGAACTGATTATTTTCCGGGCTGCGGCGGCGGGTTGCATTGCTGCGCCACGCATCGCCAGAACTCGTGCTCGTGCGGCGCATTGTCGAAGAAACTGGGCGTCGCCTGCCACAGCGAGGCATACTGATTTCGACCTTCCGGAGTTTTGCAATCGTTGGCTGCTTGCTCAACGGATTTCGCTGCGCCGTCAAGGCACCGCGGATCGCCCTGCGAGCAGACTGCCGCGATCTCCCTTTCGCACGCCGCATACGCGACACTACCACTCAGGCACAGCGTGGCCACGACGCACAGGGCAGGGATATTAAGCGGGAAATGACTAAAATGGGGCGTTCCTGCAAAAGCCTGCTGACACTTGATCTGGACCTTCACGATAGACTCCCTCGGCAGATTCGCCATTAACTGCATTAGCAACGATTGGGAGAAGCGCCTTTGTTGTCAGGCGATAAATCGATCGACCGCTGTATATACGTCGATGGATTTTTTGTATTCCTAAATTGTGTATGGAGTCTAGTACGCTTCGTTTACGTATCGATTAAACTGAGGTTTAAGCGGATTGATGCCGTCATCAATGTCGCTAATGGTTTGCTTGAGTTAATCGATGAGTCAGACGTTGCACGCGCCAGGATACCGACGATTCCGGAGACCCGCGCATCTGGCGACTCGGTGAGCAAGGGGGCGACGAATGCCATGGCGGTGGCGCCGGTGCCGCTGTTCTCATAGCGATCGTGGCGCGTAATCCGGCGTCTAGCACGCCGTCGGCTTGAATAGGGCGAGGAATACCCGATGGTCCCTCAAGCATTGATGTCGTTTGGTGCGATACCGCACATACTTGGCGCGATCGCCATGCTGGAGGCCGTCCTCAAAGCCGTGCGCTAGTCCACTGGCCACACCGCAGATCACCATGTCCGCAGGCACAGTGAGCAGTAAAAGCGGGGTGGTGTTCCCGGCAACAATAATTCAGATATACATACCAATCCCCGGGCCGGACACCCGGCTACCTGCAGTCATTCCCCAGTGATTCTGCTAACGCATATCGGGTCTTTACCCATGCCCTTTGGAGTGGCTGCCGACTTCCCGTCATATCCATCCGCGCAAGAATGACATGACCGTCTCCGACGGTGGTGCCGGGAAGTGCCATGCCCGTCACTGATTCGCGGCAAGACCAGGCCCCACCATCGGGCTACTGTCCTATCGATATTCCGACTCACTGTCGGTTCGCTGAGGGATCACATCATGAACAAGCTCACTGCCACCATTCTCGCCGGCTGCTTCTCGTTTGCAACGTAAGCGGCTCGTGCCGGCCGTTATAGACGGTGGCTGAGGGCGACATCAAAGTGATGCCCATCATTTCCAATCTGATGGGCACCACTTTGACACAGTCTGCGGAGAAGAAGCCTGGTTCCCGGACGGGGCGCCCGAACTACCCACGGGAACTGCGTGAGCGACTGGCAGCAGCAGCTTGCGAGCCTGGCGTATCAGTCGCGAAGCTGGCCCGGGAGAATGGCATCAACGCGAACATGCTGTTCACCTGGCGGCGGCGATATCTGGCCGATCAGCAAGCTCGATCTGCCGGGCTCATTCCGGTCGTATTGCTCAGCGACACGCCGACGGAGGTCATTGCGTCAGCTCCGGTAGAGCCGCAAGCGCAAGGCGCGAAGTCTGCATCACCTGTCGGCACGATCGAGATCCGGATCGGTCGTGCGGTGGTTAAAGTGGACGGCCGGGTTGATGCCGATATGCTGCGGATCGTGCTGGGTAGTCTGCGCTCATGATCTCCCTACCGGCAGGCACGCGCATCTGGATCGCTGCGGGCGTCACTGATATGCGATGCGGGTTTCAGGGGTTGGCAGCGAAGGTGCAAACCGCGCTTGAGGAGAATCCGCTGGGCGGCAACGTCTACATCTTCCGGGGCCGTCGGGGCGATCTGGTAAAGATCCTCTGGGCTACGGAGGACGGAATCTGGCTGCTCGCGAAGCGGCTTGAACGAGGCCGTTTTAT
Organism: Steroidobacteraceae bacterium; assembly: GCA_035276085.1. Taxonomy (GTDB): domain Bacteria; phylum Pseudomonadota; class Gammaproteobacteria; order Steroidobacterales; family Steroidobacteraceae; genus DATELY01. The sequence goes on from DATELY010000094.1 coordinate 4,446, forward strand.
ATGGCCCAAGGCCGACGGTGGCAAGGTCCATCTGAGCTCTGCGCAACTGTCAATGCTGCTTGAGGGCATCGACTGGCGGCAGCCCCGCCGCACCGCCGCATTATCGATGTTGTAAACGGCGAGGCAGACTCGTAAACTACGGCGCATGTCGAACGGCGCCGATCTCCCTGACGATATCGAACTGCTGAAGGCCTTGCTGGTCGAGGCCCGTAGTCTGCTTGCCGAACGCGATGTCGAGATTGAGCAGCTCAAGGCGCAGATCGACAAGCTCAGGCGCATGCAGTTCGGTCGCAAGTCCGAGCAATTGCAGCGGCAAATCGAGACGCTCGAGACTCAACTTGAGGATCTGGCCGCCGGGCGCGGCGTTGTGGATGTGCAGCGTGCGCAGGCCCTCGGTGCAAATGCGTCCACCTCGAACACAACGACAGACGAAGCGGCTTCCAGGCAAGCGCTTCCCGCGCATCTGCCGCGCCAGGATCATGTGCTCGAGCCTGAATCAAGTTGCCCGGATTGCGGTCAACCAATGCGGGCGCTCGGCGAGGACTCATCCGAACAACTCGCCCGGGTTGCAGCGGCATTCAAGGTCATTCGCACGATCCGGCGCAAACTGGTTTGCCCGTGCTGCAGCACGATCACACAGCCGCCGATGCCTGGGCTGCCGATCGAGCGGAGCATCGCCCATCCGAGCTTGCTGGCAGACATCCTCGTCTCGAAGTATGCAGACCACCAGCCCTTATACCGGCAATCGGCGATTGCGGCGCGTGACGGCGTGACGCTTGACCGGGCCAGTATGGGGCGCTGGGTTGGCCAGTGTGAGGCGCTGTGTGCCCCGCTAACAGAGGCGCTGCGCCGCTATACCGTGGCTGCTACCAAGCTGCACGCGGATGACACGCCGATCCCGGTGCTCTCACCGGGCAACAGGAAGACCCGCACTGGCCGGCTGTGGGTCTACGTGCGCGACGATCATCGCTCGGGCTCGACGCAACCGGCTTCGGTCTGGTTCGCGTACTCGCCGAACCGACAAGGCATCCATCCTCAAACCCATCTCGCCAGCTTCAAAGGGATTCTGCAAGCGGACGCTTACGCAGGCTTCGACGAATTGTTCCGCGATGGCTCGATACGCGAGGCGGCATGCCATGCCCACGCGAGGAGAAAGTTCTACGACATCCACGTGCGCACGCCGTCTGACACAACACAAAAGGCACTCGAATATATTGGCGGCCTCTACGACATCGAGGCCTCCATTCGCGGCAGGCCCGCAGCCGAACGGCTGCGAATACGGCAGGAGAAAGCCAGACCACTGCTTCAAATCTACGAAGCGTGGCTCAGGGCAAAGCTTGAAACGCTGTCGTCGAAGTCCGATACGGCCAAGGCGATCAACTACACGCTGAACCAGTGGAGTGCACTGACGTTGTATTGCGAAGACGGTACGCTCGAGATCGACAACAACATCGCGGAGAACGCGCTGCGTTGTGTAAGCCTGGGCCGGAAAAATTTTTTATTCGCCGGCTCAGACAGCGGTGGTGAACGGGCAGCTGCGATGTACGCATTGATTGGCACTTGCAAACTGAATGACATCGATCCGCGTGCCTACCTCGACTATGTGCTAACCCATATCGCCGGTCACAAAATCAATCGCATCGACGAGCTCCTGCCTTGGCGTGTGGCCGACAAGCTGCACACGCCGGGCAGTCCGCCAGATCCCTCTACCTGACCGGCAGCTCCAGTTCACCATCGTGCTTTACGCGCACGCAAATGGACGAACGGCCCAGCTGAGCCGCTTAC
>DATELY010000095.1:0-58947 GCA_035276085.1 Steroidobacteraceae bacterium
TTCAGTACCACGCCTACGACGTTCATCTCCGACAGCACCTCGGCCGCTTTCTCCACGGTGTTGCGATGGGTGTGTCCTTCCGATACGACCAATAGCAAGCCGTCGACCTGCGGCGCAAAGCTCAACACATCGTCCGACAACATCAGCGGCGGCATGTCGAAGATCAGGACGGACTTCGGCATTTCGGTATGCAGCTTGTTGAGCAGCTCCAGCATGCGTGGCGTGGACAACAGCTCCGATGCATGACCCAGGCCCTGGCGGTTGGGGATCACGCACAGGCGGTCGATGCCGACGCGATAGATGATGTCCGACACGTCGGCTTCACCCAACAGATAGTCGTTCAGGCCTTTGTCGTACTTCATGCCGAGATAACCGCCGACCTGGGGGCGTTGCAGGTCCAGGTCGATCAGTACGACGGACGTGTGCGTCTCCTGGGACAACGCAATCGCGAGATTGATGGCCGTCATGGTCTTGCCCGCACCGGCTTCGGTGCCCGTGACGGCGAGCGAGCTCCAGCCATTCGCATTCATCCGATGCAGCACGCGCGTGCGGAGAATCTTGTAGGCCCGCAATGCGGCCTGATCGGAGACCTGCAACAGGATGTTGTTCCGTTTCAGCGTGCCCGAGTCGAGCGCCACGGTCTTGATGTGCGCCGGTTCCACGGCTGTCCGGTCGACGGTCTCGACCGCAGTCCGTCGCAGAATCGGTGCGGGACGCGCAGCAACGCTCGCGTCGTCGGCAAGTGCACGCTGGCGCTTTTGAAAGGCGGTTTCGATGATGCTCATTGAGAACTCACGTACGCAATTGCAAGGCTACTGCGACAGGAAGCGGGTCAAGAAGTACAGGATCGGAACGCCCGCAATCAACGAGGTCACGAGGAACCGCGCCTCACGCGTGCGCCAATGACGATAGTGCGGCGGACGGATTTCCGGGATGACCGCCAGCGGGGTGACCTTGAGCAGCGTCTGAATGTCCCGGCTGCTGCGCACGGTGCTGTCGAGCATTTCCGCAATCAGAATCGCAACGAACGCGAGGGCCAGCGCACCGATCACGCCTAGAAGCGCGATCGCCGTGCGATGCGGCTTCGCCGGCTCGTCGGGCACGCGGGGCCGCTCCACCAGGCGGAACTTGTCGGCGTTGCCGGCCGCGATGCCCGCGGCTTGCAAGTCGGCGTCCATGCGCCGCGCCGAGAGCTGATCGTACTGTTGCCGCGCCGCGCCCAGATCGCGCGTCAACGTTTCGTATTCCTTTTCCACTTCCGGCGTCGACGCCAACCGCGAGTCGATGTCCGTGATGCGATTGCGCAGCTCGGTGTTACGCACTTGCAAAGACGCGACTTGCGCGTCGATGGCGTTGAGCTGCGTGCGCAATTGAATCGAGGTGGGCGTGTTGTCGTCCAGATCCTCCTCCGGCGCTTTCTCGCCACGGGCGATGCGATCTTCCAGCACCTGGATATCGCGCATCATGCGCTTCACGTCGGGATGGTTTTCGCTGTAACGCTGACGCGTCTCGGCGAGTATCGAGCGCTTCGCACGCAGTTGCGCCTGCAAGGACAGGCCGGCGGTCGATACGGCGCCTTGCTTCAAGCCTTCGATCTGGCGTCGCAGGGCGACCATGTCCGGGTGGTTCTCGTCATACGTTGCGCGCTTGCGCCGGTATTCGTCTTCCAACTGATACAGGGTCTGCCCGCTGGCCGACGTGGAGCGCAGCTGCGTGAGCTGATTGGTCAAGAACGCACGGCTCTGCTGGAACGTGTTGAGCTCGCGCTGAATCGATGAAATCTCCTGCTCCGCCTGATTGCGCTCCGACATATTGGCCTGCGCCGTGTCGGGGAGGCTCTCGAAGTGCGTGCGCTTGAAGTCCGCGAGCTTGGCTTCGAGATCGCTGATGCGCGCACGTGTGCGCTCAGCTTCGGAGGCATAAAACTTCCCCTGATCTTCCATGCGTTGAGCCGCATCGCGACGGCTGATCTCCAGGAACTTGTCGCCGATCCACGTGGCCGCCTTCTGTGCCGTCTCCGGATCGGGATGGTAGTAGCTGACCGTGAAGCCCGTATTGATGTCGCGCTCGCGACCGCTGGAGGGATCCAGGATCTTCTCGGTCACCATGTTCACGGCGACCGCCTCCATGACCGCGGCGCTCGCATCGTCCGGATCGTCCTTCAGATCGGGATATGGATTGAGCTGCTCCAACAATGCTTTGCGGTTCGGTCCTTGCATCACATCGAGCGTCAGCGCCGACACATATTGATCGGCGTAGTTCTCGTCGCGCCGCACGGCTTGCGCATCGTTGCCTTCACGCAGCTGAAAGGTCGCCTTCGAGCTGTAGACATTCGGCAGAGCAACGGCGAGCACCAGACCGATCAGTGCCACCGGCAACCCGACGGCCGCTGCCAACCGACCCCGACGTTTCAACGTAACGACGTAGTCTGCCAACCGTGGGGTGGATTCCTGCTCCATGTCTACCTCGTGGAACTCATCTCGAGCGGAAGGAATGCCCGCAGCATCGGCCGCCCAAACAACATGTCTGCGAGCTTCTACCTAACGCAGCTGCAACGTCAGAGTTTCCCTACCCATGAAATTCTTGGCTGTTCTTGCGCTCATTGCCGCCGTGGCGGGTCCCATACGATGGACAACACGACCTGATTCGACACGCCCGTGCCTTCCTGATCGCGCTTCTGCCGCCGGTAATCGTACGCGCCCACCAGCGAAAACGCCGGGGTGAAACGCCACTGCAAACCGGCGGAGCCGGCGTAGTAGCGCCGGTCGCGAAACTCGCCGTCGTCGTTCGCCGCTTCGTCGTTTGCACCGAGCACGCCGACGAATCCCGACACCGTGGGAGTGAATTCGCGTCGTACTTGAACGCGCAGATCGTCGCGCGTCACGAGCACACCGGACGCGTTCGGCCGCACACCATGCGTGAAGTCGGCAAAGATGGCCGTCACCTGATACTGCGCCTTGATACCCGCGCCCAACACGTAGTTCGTGGTCGGATCCGGTGCCTCGCCGATCTCGGGATCGTCTTCCTCGGTGCGCTCCGCGCCGATCCGCAAGTACGTCTGCATGATCTCAGTGCGATCGGTCCACAGCTCACCCTTCAGGCCGTAGCTCGTGCTGCGTCCCGTCAACGGCGTGTCGGGATCGAACGAGGTGCCCGTCGCAGCGATCAGGATTCGCTGCGTCGGCGAGAAACGGAAGCTCATCCCCAAGCTACCCGCAATGCTGTCGAAGTCGGTGTTCGAGCCGACCGTATCGCGGGAATAGTCAGCCGAGTAGTACTCGAGCGCCGCCTCCACCGCCTTGGTCGGCGTCAGATCGAAACTCACCGAAGGCGCCAACCGAATCAGATCGCGACTGTTCTTGACGCGCACCGTGCCGTTTTCCACACCAACGCCGCCGCCGAGACCTGCGTCCGGCGGCTGATCCGCCTCGGGCTGCTCGCTCGTCTGCAAATCCTCGTGCGAATAGTAGCCCTCCAGACCGAAGCGCCACGTCTGCGCCTTGTGGGCGAATCCCAGGTTCACGTATTCATTGACGTCGTCGTCTTCGCTGTCGTCGGGGAAATACGTCGCCCGCACGCGCGGCGTCAAATTGAAGTCGGAGGTCGGCGTCACCGAGCGCAAACGCAAGGACACGTCGGCAAGACCGCCCTGCACGCTGTCCTCGTTGTCCGGCGCGAGACGGTAGTTGTCGTTGTACATGCCGCCGAGCTCGACGCGCGGCTCGAAGCGATAGTCCGCAGCATCCGCCGCGCCGACCACGAAGACACTGAGACCCAAGGCACCCACCAACGTGGCACGCACGCCGCGCAAAGTTTCTTGCGACATCATCACGCTCCTTAAGTGCAGCATTACGGCACCACCACGACATCGCCGCTCTGCAACTCGATGTTCTGTTCGAGGCTGCGGCCCTTCACCACATTGGTGTAATCGAAGCGGAATGACTGTTGATTGCCGGCGGCGCGCCGCAGAATCATGATGTTGGCGAGCGAGGCGAACGGCGTCGTGCCGCCGGCCATGCTCAGTGCCTGCATCACATCGACGCTGGGATTCACGATGAATTCGCCGGGTCGCGTCACCTGGCCGATGACGTACACCTTGTTACCTTTGATCTCTTTCACCGAAACGGTGACCACCGGATCGGAGATGTAGCCCTTCAAGCGCTCGGTGATGAGCTTGTGCAGGTCGGTGACCGTCTTGTTGCGGGCATCCACCTGACCCACCAGCGGAAACGCGAAGGTGCCATCAGGGGTCACCAGCACATCGCCTTGGAGATCGGGCTCTTTCCAGATCGAGACACTCAATAAGTCGCCAGGCTTCACCGTGTACGGCAGATCCGCCGCTTGCACTGCAGCACCTGTTCCCCACAGCAGCGAGAGAACGACGAAACGCGCGACGACAGCAAACGAGTTCTTCATCTTTACCTTACCTCCAAAATGGCTGCGCACGCTGCGGTCTGGGCGGGCGCAAACACAAAGTGTTTTCATCGGGCGACAGGGCGCCAGCGGCGTCCACTTAGGGCACCGTATCGACTTTCGGCCTGGAAACCCTGCAACAGCTACAGTCGCAATCCGGAACTTTCCGCACCTTGCACCGTTAAGCCGAAGCAAGTCCAACTTCACGATGCCGGTGTTTTACCGGCCTTGTAACGCACCAACTCAGCCAATTGTTCAAGAGCCGCGCAAAGCGGTCGCGAACGCAACGATTCCGATGTCGATGACCTCTCTACACCCGCGCCTGTCGATCATCGTTCCCTTCTACAACGAGGAGGAGAACATCCGGCGCATGTACGAAGCGATTACAACCGCCGTGGTTCCACTCGACATCGGTTTCGAGATGGTTTTCGTGGACGACGGTAGCCGCGACGCGACAGCGCGCATCGGTGCCGAGATCGCGCTGGAGGATCCCCGCGTCCGTTTCGTCAGGTTCCGGCGCAATTACGGCCAGACACCCGCGATGGCGGCGGGCATCGAACATGCCCGCGGCGAAGTGCTCGTGACGATGGATGGCGACCTGCAGAACGATCCGGCCGACGTCGGCATTCTGCTGGCCAAGATCGATGAGGGTTACGACATCGTCGTGGGCTGGCGGCACAACCGGCAGGACAAGCTCGTGTCGCGCAGGATTCCGTCCATCATTGCCAATCGGCTCATCGGCAAGGTAACGGGCGTGCCCATCCGCGACAACGGCTGCTCGCTCAAGGCCTTTCGCGCGAATCTGATCAAGAACATTCCGTTGTATTCCGAGATGCATCGCTTCATTCCGGCCATGGCATCGGTCGCGGGCCCGCGCATCGCACAGATCAAGGTGCGCCACCACGCGCGGCAGTTCGGCAAGTCCAAGTACGGCTTGTCGCGCATTTACAAGGTGCTGCTCGATCTCATGGTGATCAAGACCGTGGCGTCCTTCACATCGCGGCCGCTGCTCTGGTTCTCGTTGCTGTCACTGCCGCTCGTATTGTTGGGTACGGGTCTCTTGCTCTTCGCCACGGTCGACGCATTCCTGCAGGCCGTCGCGCCTTCGGTGCCGCTGGCGGGATCCGGGCTCATATTCATTGCCTCCGCCGTCGGCATGTTCAGCGCCGGCGCGTTGGGGGAGATGATTTACAAACTAGGCGATATTCGCGAGCACCATTTCTCGCGGTTGACACAGCACATCGAAACCGCGCGTCTGATCGCGCCGGCCGTTTGAGACACCTGAGGGAACACCATGGGTACGCCAGCTGCTGACATGAGCTTGTCGGTCATCATTCCAGTCGGCGGCCGCCAGGCCGATCTCGCTGAGCTCCATGCGGACTATCAGCGCGAATTACTCGCCACCGGCGAGCGCTTCGAAATGATCTTCGTGCTGGACGGCGTACAACCGGCCGCCGCGACGACGCTGCAGCGGCTCAAGAACGCCGGCGCGGATATCGTCGTGGTGGGGCTCACTCGTTCCTTCGGCGAAGCGACCGCCTTGATGGCCGGATTCGAACGCTCGCGGGGCGAGCGCATCCTGATCCTGCCGGCCTATCACCAGATCGACAGCCGCGAGATCGGCAAGCTTCTCGGCGGGCTGGCGAGCGCGGATGTCTGCACCGGACGTCGCTGGCCGCGTGTCGGTGGCGCGTTCGAGCGCGTACGGCGCGCGGCGTTCCATGGGTTGCTGTCGTGGATCACGAAAGTCCGTGTGCGCGATGTCGGTTGCGGCGCGCGTGCGCTGAAGCGTCGTGTGCTGGAAGAGATTCCTCTCTATGGCGATCAATCGCGCTTCTTGCCCGTTCTTGCAGACCGGCAAGGGTTCAAGGTGACCGAAATCGACGTGCGCCAATCGCCGCGCGACCGCTTCGAAGGAGTCTATCGGCCGCGTGAATACGCCCGGCGTCTGCTCGACATCTTCACGGTGTTCTTCCTCGTCCGTTTCACGAAGAGGCCGCTGCGGTTCTTCGGCATGATCGGCGCGTCGATGTTCATCCTGGGCGTGCTGGTGTTGCTCGAGCTCGTCATCGAACGTCTGTTTGGCGGCGTTCCGCTCGCCGATCGCCCGGCGCTCCTGCTGTCTTCGCTCTTCGTCGTCCTCGGCTTGCAGTTGTTTGCACTCGGTCTGCTGGGCGAGCTGGTGATCTTCACTCACGCGCGTCACATCAAGGATTACCAGGTGGCGGAAGTGATCGAATACGGACCGGCGGCACCCACGCAGAGCAGTGAACAACAGTTGCCATCGACGACGTCAGAAAGCGATGGGTTCGCACCGACGACGGCCTGAGGCGTCGACCTGAGGCGTCGAATGGAGCGGCTGACGAAGCTGATCAAGCTGCTGAAGGTGGGCGACTTGGCGGTGCGCCGCAACCCCCTCTTCTATAACGAAGTCAGCAACGCATTCACCGCAGCCGATGCGGCAGACCTCGCGGGGCAACGCGAGTGGACGCGCGCGCGCTTGCACGAAGTGCTGTGGAATGCCCGCCGCTCGGCATATGGTCGTCGCGTCCGCGGCACGGAAGATCCAAACACATGGCCGCTGCTGACCAAAGATGCAGTTCGCGCGGCACCGCACGCGTTTCACGCCGGCTCTACCCTGCTCACCGTGAAGGCGAGTACCGGCGGCACCTCCGGCTCGCCGTTGCCACTCGTGCGCTCGTTGCGCTCGATCGTGGCGGAGCAGGTGTGCCTGGACCGCATGCAACAGTTGCTCGGCCTCGATGGTCGGCAGTCACGCGCGGCCGTCTTGCGCACCGACAGCATCAAAGACCCGAACGACTTCGGACCGCCGTACTGGGTGCACGCAGCCGGCGGTCGACGTCTGGTGTTCTCGTCCTATCACTTGAATGCGGCCACGCTGCCGGCCTACATCACCGCACTGCGTGAGTTTCGGCCCGACGTGCTGCTGGGTTATCCGACGTCGCTCGATGCACTGTGCACGTTGCTGGAGCGCGCGGATCAAAGCGTCCACATCCCGCGCGTGATCTGCAGCTCCGAAGTACTGCACGAGCAGACCTGGTCGTTGGCACGGCAGCGCCTCGATTGCGCCCTCCTCGATTACTACGGCCAAGCTGAGCGCGTCGCCTTTGCGTACGCCACGGCGCCGGCCAGCTATCGCTTCCTCCCCGGCTATGGACAGGTGGAGCTCGTGCACCGCGAACGAATCGGAGAAGACAGCCTGTACGAGATCGTCGGTACATCGTTGTGGAATCTGTCCATGCCGCTCGTGCGCTATTGCACGGGCGATCTCGTCAGGGTACCCGCGAGCTGGGGCGCAGCGGAGCTCGAAGAGCTCGTGCTCGGCCTGCGCACGTTCTCGGGCGTGCTCGGACGCGACAGCGACATTCTCGTGTCGCCGGAAGGCGTGAAGATCACGGGTCTGAGTCACTTCCATCGCAACGTCGCGCACTTGCATCGAGTACAGATCATCCAGGAGTCGCTGTCCCAGGTGCGCATCAAGGCGATCACGACCGCGGGATTCTCGACGCGCGATGAGGAGCACTATTTGAGTAACGTGCGCGACAAGCTCCCGCGCAGCATGGCAGTCGCGTTCGAGCAGGTGGAATCGCTGGAGCGTACTGCGTTGGGGAAGACGCCATTCGTGATTCATCGTCCGCCGGTGAAAGATCATCTGCGAGCCTCGACTCAACAACGAGGTCGCGCATGAGCGCGCACCGCATCCGCCGGCTCGCGTAAGGCACACTCATGTCTGCCGTGCCCAAATCCATGCCCGCGCGCAAACCCAGCATCTGCTTTCTGGGGCTGGACAATCTTCCTGTGCTCGCGCGCGAGTACAACCATCACTACATCGGCGGCGAGCCCGTGCAGCAGACGCTGCTTGCCCTGGCATTCGCGCGACGCGGTTACCCGGTGTCGATGGTCATCGCGGATTACGGACAAACGGATGGCGCGCAGTGGCAGGGTGTGCGCACGTACAAAGCCTATCGGCCCGGTGCCGGCATGCCCGTCGTGCGCTTCATCCACCCGCGCTGGACAGGACTGTGGTCCGCGCTCAAGCGCGCCGATGCCGATGTCTACTACACGAGCTGCAGTGGCGCTCAGGTCGGGCAGCTCGCGATGTTCTGCCGCCAGCACGGGCGCAAGCTGATCTTCCGCAGCGCCAGCGATGCCGATTGCGACGCCGAGCTGCCGCTGATCAAGTACTGGCGCGACAAGCAGCTGTATGCGTATGGCCTGAAACGTGCCGATGCCGTGCTCACGCAGAGCACCAGGCAACGCCACGCAATGCAGGCCAACTTCGGCGTGGACAGCACGGTCGCGAGCATGCTCGTGGACTTCGGCACGGTGCGCGCCTTCGCCGAGCGGGATATCGATCTGTTGTGGGTCAGCAATCTGCGCGGCTTGAAACGCCCGGAGCTGTTCCTGGACTTGAGTGAGCACTTGCCGCGCCTGCGCGCCCACATGGTGGGTGGCCCGATGTCCGCCGAGCGCGGCCTGTTCGATGCCATGCAGGCACGCGCGCAGCAGATGCCGCAAGTGACGTTCAACGGACGCATCGCCTATCACGACGTGCAGCCCTTCTACGAGCGTGCGCGCATCCTCATCAATACGTCGGATATCGAAGGCTTTCCCAACACGTATCTGCAAGCGTGGTCGTGCGGCGTCCCGGTCGTGTCGTTCTTCGATCCCGATCGACTGATCGAACGCGAAGGCTTGGGCCGCGTGCCGAAGAATGCGGATGAAATGAGGGCCGCGGTCGACGAGCTGACAGGCGATGAATCCGCGTGGCAACGCGCGAGCGAGCGCTGCGGCGCCTTCATGAATCGCGCGTTCGCCGAAAACACCGTGCTCGCGACGTACGAACGAGCCGTTGCAGACGTGCTGGGGCAACGCGGATGATCATTGCTTCCCATAGCGCCATACCCCATACCGCCATTGCGCGATTGCGGGTGTTGTTCGTCATCAATTCGCTGAGCACCGGTGGCGCGGAGAAACAGGTGCTCACGTTGCTCGAGCATCTGGACAGCGAACGGTTCACGTTGGGTCTGGTCTATCTGCGCAGGCGCGAAGAGCTGCTGCCGCTCGTGCCGGCTGCGAGGCTCGCACACGTGAGTTGCAGCGACTCGACGTCGTACATCGACCTGCGCGCGATCGGTCGACTCGCACGACAGATCGATGCATTCGAGCCGGACATCGTCGTGTGCACCAACACCTGGTCGTTGCTCAACGTCAGCCTGGCCCGTCCGGCGGCTCGTCGGACGTTCCGTCTCGCCGAGGTGTTCCACACCACGACCTTGCGCACGCTGAAGCAACGCTGGCAAATGAAGATGCATCATCCGCTCTTCGCCCGCTCCGATCTGCTCGTGTATGTCTGCAACACGCAGCGCGAGTACTGGCGTGCGCGGGGATTGCGGGCCAAGGCGGACACCGTCGTCTACAACGGCATCGATGCCGGCCGCTACACGGATGTCTGGTCGCCCGAGCAAAAACTGGCGTTGCGCCGCTCGCTCGGTTTTTCCGCGGATGATTTCGTCGTCGGGCTGTGCGCCGTGTTCCGCCCGGAGAAAGCGCACGGCGATTTGCTCAAAGCCATTGCCGCGCTCCGGGCCCAAGGTATCCCTGCCGTTGCACTATTCGTTGGCGATGGGCCGGAGCGGCCGCACATCGAGAATGAAGTACGGCGGCTGGGACTCGCGCAACATGTGCACATCACGGGCATGATCGAGGACGTCCGCCCGTATCTTGCGATCGCCGATGTCATGACGCTCGTGTCGCACGCGATCGAAACCTTCTCGCTCGCCGCCCTGGAGGCGATGGCCATGGGCAAGCCCATGGTGATGACGCGCGTGGGAGGGGCCGAGGAGCTGGTGCGCGACGGTCACAACGGACTGCTTTTTGCGACAGGGAACATCGAGGCACTCACACAGCATTTGTCCATGCTGGCCAATACCGCGACGCGGAGCGCGTTTGGAGCCGCAGCACAGGCGATCGTGCGCGATCGCTTCACCACGCAACACATGACCGAGGAATTCGCAGCATGCCTATGGCAGTTGGCGTCCAACGACACGCACATGCTTTCCCAGCGCGAGAGCGGCTCCGCGGCGAGCTCGTTCGTTCAGACTCACTCCGCGCGGTCGTAGCGGCATGATGCCCTTCGCACTCGCTGCCTCGATGGCCATCGCGGCGACGCCGACGGGGTCCTTTTTCGAGTACCGCGCCATGTTGTTCGCGGATGTCTTTCGCTGGGCGGGGCGTGCCAGCTGGCGAACGGTCTGGCAGCGCTATTGGCACGGCGAGGCATTTCGCTACGTCTTCTGGCTGCGTACCGCGACGTACACACGCGATCACCGCCTGCTGCGCTGGCTGGTGTACTTTCCGCTGGCGCGCAGCATGTTGAAACACTATCGCTACAAGCTCGGCATCAGCATTCCCTGCACGACCCAGATCGGACCCGGCCTCTTCATCGGCCATTTCGGCGGCATCGTGATCAACGAGAGCGCCGTCATCGGCAGCAATTGCAATCTCTCGCAGGGCGTCACGATCGGACAGAGCAATCGGGGCGCGCGCGCGGGCACACCGACACTCGGCGATAACGTCTACGTCGGTCCCAACGCAGCCATCATCGGCGGCATTCAGGTCGGCAACTGCGTTGCCGTCGGGGCGAATGCCGTCGTGACGAAGAACGTCGATGATCATGCCGTGGTCGGCGGCGTCCCGGCTCGGGTCCTGAGTCACGCCGGCGTCCATGGATACATCGAGTACACCGATTACGAGTGCGAGCCCTGGTTCATGGGAGAGAAGCGGTTGGCGGTCGGCGGTTGGCGGTTGGCCGGAGCCCGTAGGGATGAAAGTGTTGCAACCCCTTCCGACGAACCGCCAACCGCCAACCGCTAACCGCTTCTGGAATAACCACCATGTACACGACGAAACGGCTGATCTTCAACGCGGCGACGTTCGTTCCCGGCATCACAGCGTTGCCGGTGGTGAAGCGCAAGCTGGCCAAGCGCTCTCTCGGCACGGGCGGCGGCGCGCAAAGGGCTCGCTACTGCTACTCCGTCTGGCTGCGGCATCTTGCGCATGCGCACGGGAACGGTCTCGATACGAATCCCAGGCACGTTGCCGAGCTCGGTCCGGGGCATTCGCTCGGCATCGGACTGGCCGCCATGCTCCTGGGCGTCGAGCGCTACTACGCCTTCGATGTCGTGTCGCATGCGAATGCCGAGCGCAATCTCGGCGTGTTCGAAGAACTGATTGCACTGGTGCGATCGCGAGCCGACATACCGGACGCGAAGGAATTTCCGGCCGTGGGTCCGGCGCTGCCCTCCTATGCGTTTCCCGCCCATCTGATCAGCGACGAGCGCATCGAACGCAATCTCCAGCCCGAACGGCTGGACCGCATTCGCGCGGCGCTGCGCACCTGCGACTCACCGGCATCGATCATCCAATACCGCGCTCCGTGGCACACCGAAAGCACGATCGAACGCGACACGCTCGATCTCGTGTTCTCACAAGCGGTGCTCGAGCACGTCGATGAGCTGCCGCAAACCTATCGCGCCATTTACGACTGGTTGCGCCCCAACGGCACCATGTCGCACCAGATCGACTTCAAGTGCCACGACTCGGCACGCGAATGGAACGGTCACTGGACCTATTCCGACCTGATGTGGAAGATCGCGCGCGGCAAGGACACGTGGCTCATCAATCGCGAACCGCATTCCACGCATGTGCGGCTCATCCAGGAGTGCGGGTTCCGGGTCGTCGAAGATACGAAGGTGCCACGACCGTCGAAGATCACGCGCTCACAGCTGGCACCGCGCTTTCAACATCTGACGGACGTCGATCTCACGACGTGCGATGCGTTCGTTCAGGCGGTGAAGCCGGCGAGCTGAGTTCTTATCCCCTCCTCCGCGATAGCGGGGGCCGCTCCTGCGCATCCATGCGCCCGCGCCATTCAGTGCATCCATGCACATCGAGGGCTAGGGTGGGGGCGTTTAAGCAGGCTTTGCCGCTGAATTCGACTCCCCCATCCTGTCCTTCCCCCGCTGTCGCAGGGGAAGGGACGCATTGGTGATATCGATCGCTGTTTCGATCTGCACCGCGCCTCGAACAGTGCCCCACACCCGCACCGTGTCGCACGGCACCTTCTCATCGAAGCACGCCGAATACCAACCCAGAATCGGGCTTTCACTGCCACGAACAACAGCTGCCTCGAACGTCGCCGGCAACTGCATGCGCAGCGCCACGGACTCCCGCGTCGCCTCCAGCATGCTGCCCGCCAGCCGCACTCGACACTGCGGCGCAAAGTGCCAGAACTGCTCCACGCTGTGCTCGTCACGACAGTCGATGAGATCGACGACCTTCACGGCACGCGTCGAGCGTCGATACTCCAGCCGACGTGCGACGGACACAGGATCTTTCAGGCGCTCGTAACCATCATGCGCTGCCTGCCAAACCTCCGCACTGCCATCGCTGCTGAACTGTTCGCAGCGCGTGTTTGCATGCCGCACCCACATGAACTTGCCGCCGCTGACGGATTGATCGACGCTGTCCACGCGAATCGTGTTGTGCGCCGAAGTGCCCTTGAAGTAGTCGCGCCAGCGGCTCTGCGTGTGATACGCATAGGTGCCCGGATCGATCAGCAGCTCGAGGCCGCCGACGCTCATCGTGAATGCCAGCGCATCGGCATGGCCATGAGCTGCAATCGACAAATAGCCCAATGGCGCGGCATCCGCGACGATGCGGACTTCCTCTGCCGTATCGAAGTCGCTGCCCAGGATGTAGTAGCCGCCCTCTGCGAACACTCGCCGGGGCGCGGCGTGCGCCACAGGCAGCGCCTCGAACCGCTCGATGGCCCCATCGCCCAGGAGCCACTGGGTCTTCGCATCCAGGGTCTTTGCTTTCGCTTTGAAGTCGCCGCGCTGAAACAGGATGGCGCCGGTCGCGAGCAACGAGCCGTACACGGTGGCCTGCGGCGCCGGATCCAGGCGCAGCATCACCGCGTCATCCGAATCGCCGATCATGGGCACGTGGCCGCCCGCATCCATCAGGCTGGCGATGAACTCCAGCATCGATTCGAAGCGTTGCCAGTACATGCGGCTGAAGTCGCGGCCTGCGCCGCGCGCAACGAGGCCGCAGATCAGCATCATGTCCGCGACTTCGTGGTGATACCAGATGGCTTGCTCGCGATTCACGCCGTCCGCCGCCGTTTGCAGCAACGCCTCGCGCTCGAAACCTTCGAGCGCGATGGTCTGCCAGCGACTGCTCTCCGGCCACAGCGGCCACGTCAGGCTGGCCATGATCAGGCCCATGTATTCGCCGAGCAGATGATTGTTCGCCGATGAAAAGCGCGAAAAGTGGCCGGCGATGAAATGAGCGTGCTGGTAGATGACCTGAAGCCATCGAGACTTGAACGCCCGTCCCGCATCGTCGGCAAACAGCTCGGAGCCCGCGCCGCCCATGAGCTGCCAGGCGAAGGCCCAGTTCACCAGGCGCACGCCATGTTCGAGACTGCTGGTCCAATGGACACCCAGCGGATACGGACATTGATCGATCCAGGATCCGAGCAGCGTCCGACATCCCAGCAGATAACGCCTGTCCCGCGTCAAATGCCACGCCTGTGCGAGCGTCACCAGTTCCAGATGACGGTTCGGCTCCCACAGGTACTTGATGTCGCCTACCAGCCGTTCGTCGCGGTAGTCGAGCGTCTTGCCGAACGTAAGCGGCGCAGTCGTGTGTGTCTTGGGATCGCGATTCCACGGGGGCGGAAATCCCAGCGCGGCATCGCGCAGGGCGAACACATTGAAGTGACCGGCAAGGATGCGCTCGGCGGCAGCGATATAAGGCTGACGATCGAAACGACGTGGCAGCTCGGCAACCCAGCTGCAACCGCCCTCGCCCCGAGGCTCGGAGGGTTGCGCCAGGCCGATGCCTGCGCGTTCGAGTTTCGAATGCACGGCCTGACGCGTGCGATAGGCGATCTCGCCGGGACCCATGCGCCCGAGCCGGTGCAGCTTCCAACGTAGGCTCATCGCTGAATCGCAGCGTGCGTCAGGAAGCGGACAACGAGCGATACTGCTCGATGAGAGCGTGACCGTAGCGACGCACGTCGAAGCGCTCCGCACTGATCCGCGCGGCGTTGCCGTATTCCAATCGCAACGCTTCATCGGTCACGAGTCGTTCGATCTGCCGCGACAGCGCTTCCACGTCGCCCGGTTCGATCAACAGTCCGGTCTTCTCGTGCGTCACGATCTCGGGAATACCCCCCACGCGGGTTGCGATCACGGGCAAACCCGCAGCCAGCGCTTCGAGGATGGACATGGGCACGCCTTCGAAGTACGACGGCAGCACGTACACGTCCGCCTCCTGCAGCAGCCGATCGCGCTCTTCGGCCGGAATCCACGAACGGATATCGATGGTTGGCCCGAGTGATGCCGCGAGCGCGCGTATGCGCTCCAGTTCCCCATTCCCCGCGACCGTGAGCTTCACGCGGTCACGAACGGCGGGGGGCAGTTGCGACACTGCGCGTACGAGATCGAAGGCACCCTTCGCTTCAGACACCAGACCCAGGTAGGCAAGGTGCACGATGTGCCGCCCACGGCGATCCGACACATCCGCCGGCATGCGCGTTGGATTCCACAGGATGCGGACCCGCGCAGGATCGATGCCGAGACGCTCGATGTAGAAGTCGCGCCAGTGGGTCGAGAGGACGACGAACAACCTGGCCTGCTGGAACGTGGACTTGATCCACTCTTGCGCGATTCGCGGCTGAGCCGACAGGAAGCGGTCGAAGCCGCCGCCATGCGCGTGCAACACCAGGGTAGCTCCCGCGCGCAACGCCATCGATGCGATGAACAGCTTGCGCCACGTGCTGCCGCGCGAGGCGAAGTGGACGTGAACGACGGTCCGTGGACTGGCTTTGAGCTCGTGCCTGAGCACTCGCAGGCAATGCGAATAGCACTTCGCCTTCTGCAACCAGCCCCCATCGCAGGTACTCGCGATGTGCCGCACGTCGAGGTCCGGCTGCAACTCTTCCAGGATGAGGCGCTGCACGCTCGACACACCGCCCTTCACGTTCAACGCGGGGCCGACGTGAATGACGCGTACACCGCGCAGGGCAACCGCAGCCGACCTCTCGACCGGAAGGGTGGACCAATCGGAGCGCCCGACCATCACGTCGGCGCCCACCGCTGCTGCATCGCCGCTCATGGCTGTCGCGACGGGCTCGGTGCGGGCTGCATGACGGCGCCGCGTCCCAGGACGGCGTCGTATGCGTTCAACAGCCGCGGCACCTCGTGGTCCCATGACAACGCGTTGATCACGCGCTGGCGACCGTAGCTTCCCATGCGTTCGCGCAGGGCGGGATCGGCAAGCAACAGCAGGAGCTTGTCGGCGAGGTCCCTGGAATCGTTCTTGCGTGCGTAGAGCGAAGCGTCCTGCGCCGAGAAGCGTCCTTCGGTGAGCTCGAACTGCACGATGGGCTTGCCGAGCGCCATGTACTCCATGATCTTGTTCATCGTCGACTTGTCGTTCATGTCATTGGCGACGTCCGGGTTCACGCAGACATCCGCCGTGTTCAGCATGTCGAGCAGCTCCTGATCCGGGGCGCGACCCGTAAAGGTCACGTAATCCGCGACCTCAAGAGCGCGAGCCAGCTGCTTCATTTCTTCCAGCGCCGTGCCGCCGCCGACCACGCCAAACTGAACATCCGTTCGTTTGCAGTCGTGCACGATGTAGCGCACGGCTGCGAGCAGCAGGTCGATACCTTCCTGCTTGCCCATCACACCGACGTAACCGACGAGATACTGCCGGCCGCGTTTCAGCTCGGGCTTGGGCGGCACGAGCTTCATGCGCCGCAGATCGGGACCGCTGCGCACGACGAAGACCTTGTCCGGCGACATGCCGCCCCGCTCGATGGCGATCTTGCGATAGGACTCGTTGGTCGCGATGGAGATGTCCGCAGTCTTGAACGTCATGCGTTCGAGCCACAGCATCACGCGATAGAAGAAATCGCGGCGCCCGAACTTGGCTTCGTACAGCTCGGGGTTGATGTCGTGGTGATCGAACACGAACTTCTTGCCGAACAGTTTGTAGAAGGCACCGACGATGAAGATCGTGTCGGGCGGGTTGCAGGCATGGATGACGTCGAAGCCGCGCGTGAGCAACACTTTCAGCGACAGGTAGAACTCCGCGAGCAACGCCGCCGTGTATTCGAGCGCATAACCCAGGGCACCGTCCGCTTCATGCGGCAGGCGGTGACGATAGATCGCGATGCCTTCCAGTTCTTCGAAGCTCTTCGTATAGCCCTTTGCCTTGGGGCAGATGATGGACACCCGATAACCCGCTGCGGTGAGCGTCTTCGCCTCCTGCCACACGCGCCGATCGAACGGCGAGGGCAGATTCTCGACGATGATCAGGACACGCCGGCCACGCGTTTCGCAGCTCACCAGCAAATCCCCTCGTACTGCTCGGCATTGGCCGGTTGCTTCGTGATCCGTACGAGGTCGATGATCTTCTGCGCGGGTCGGAGTCGCGTACCGAGATCGGCAAACTCTTTCGCGCCATTGCCGATCACGACGATGTCGGCATGCGCCAGCACATCGTCCACGTTGTCGCGCATGAGGCTCGCGATGTGCGGAATGTGGTTGAGGATGTAGTCGCGGTTCGCGCCCGTGAGCTTGGCGAGGTTCACGTTGCGATCGTACAGCTGCAGATCGAAGCCCTTGCCGATGAGACGCTCGATGAGCTCGACGATGGGGCTCTCGCGCAGGTCGTCGGTACCTTGCTTGAAGCTGAAGCCGAGCACGCCGACGCGTTTCTTGCCCTGCCGCAGCACCAAATCGAGGCCGCGCTGCATGTGCGATTCGTTGCTGGGCAGGATGGCATTGAGAACGGGCGTCTCGACGTCGAGCGTCTTCGCGCGATAACGCAGCGCACGCACGTCCTTCGGCAGGCACGAACCGCCGAATGCATACGCGGGCCGCAGATAATACGGGGAGATGTTCAGCTTCGTGTCCTGGCAGAAAATGTTCATCACCTCGCCACTGTCGATGGCCAGCGGTTTGCAGATGGCGCCGATCTCGTTGGCGAAGCTCACTTTCAGCGCGTGCCACGTGTTGTCCACGTACTTCACCATTTCCGCCACTTCGAGCGTGGTACGAAACACGGGCCCTTCGAGCTGCGCATAGAGGGCAAGCAACGTGTCCCCTGCCCGCGTGTCGGTTTCGCCGACGACCGTCTTCGGGGGATGGTAGTAGTCGTGCACCGCGGTGCCCTCACGCAGGAATTCAGGGTTGAAGCAGACACCGAAGTCCTTGCCGGCGTGCTTGCCTGAGGTCTGCTCCAGCGCGGGGATCACGACGTCGCGCATCGTGCCGGGCAGGATGGTGCTGCGGATCACGATGGTGTGATAACGATTCAGATTCTTGAGCGCGGCGCCGATTTCAGTGCACACCTTGCGGATGTGCTCCAGATTGAGGTTGCCATTGACCTCACTCGGGGTACCGACGCAGACGAGCGACAGGTCCGTCCCGTTGATCGCACGCACCGAATCCACGGTGGCTTGCAGCCGCTCCTGGAAGTGGGCGGTTTCGATCAGCTGGTCGACATCCTTCTCGATGATGGGCGAGCGGCCGCTGTTGAACAGATCCACTTTGGTGGTGTTCTTGTCCACTCCGATCACGGAGTGGCCATCTGCCGCCAGACACGCGGCAGACACGGCTCCGACATAACCCAGGCCGAAGACGCTGATTCGCATCGATCCTCTCCACTCACGACCCGCATGGGGCGTTATCGACTCGCAACACCGCCAGCAGTGCGCAGTTTGATGAGCTTGCGATGGCCTGATTTCATTCACCGGCACCCGATGTTCTCTGGCCCGCCCAGCCGCTGCCCACCCGCGGCGGAGCAGCTGCCGTGTATAACGAAAACCGACGCGAATGGGTTCCGCAGAAGTGTGGCGCCGCTGCGAAGATTCAGTCGCTGAATCGCGCCGCCGCCGGCCGTGGTGCGAACGACTGCAGGCGGCCGGCCATACCCGCTAAGATTCGCCGCTTCTGGAACGATCGGCAGGAGACTTGATTGAGCAATTTGACCCACGAAACCGTGACCAGTGTGCGGCACTGGAACGAAACCTTGTTCAGCTTTCGAACCACACGGAGCCCGACACTGCGCTTCGCCAGCGGCCAATTCGTGATGATCGGCCTGGAAACGGACGGCCGCCCCTTGCTGCGCGCATACAGCATCGCCAGCCCGCATTATGAGGAGCATCTCGAGTTTTTCAGCATCAAGGTGCCGGATGGCCCGCTGACTTCGCGGCTGCAGAAAATCAAGGAGGGCGATTCGATTCTGGTCAGCCGCAAGCCCACGGGCACGCTGCTGCTGCATGACCTGAAGCCCGGCAGGCACCTGTACTTTCTGGCAACGGGCACCGGGCTTGCGCCCTTCATCAGTCTGGTGCAAGACCCCGAGACGTACGAGCGCTTCGAGAAGATCGTCCTGGTCCACGGCGTACGCGAGATTTCCGAGCTCGCCTATGCCGACTTCTTCACGCAGGACCTGCCTGCGAACGAGCACTTCGGCGAGCAGGTGCGCAACCAGATGATCTATTACCCGACCGTCACGCGCGAGCCGTTCCGCAACCGCGGCCGCCTGACCGACTTGATCGAAAGCGGTCAACTGTTCAGTGACATCGGCCTGCCGCCCCTCGATCCGGCAATCGACCGCGCGATGGTCTGCGGCAGCCCCGCGATGTTGAAGGATTGCTGCACGCTGCTCGATGCGCGCGGCTTCCACATCTCGAAGCACATTGGCGAACCGGGCGATTACGTCATCGAGCGAGCCTTCGTGGAACGCTGAGCCCCGGGTGCAGCTGATTGTGAACTGAGCGGCTGAAGGCTTGCTGGCCAGCTGGCTTGCTGGCCAGAAGGTGCTGTCCAAGCTTCTGGCCAGCCGACCAGCAAGCTAGCAAGCGCAGTACCACGATCTCGAATCAGCTGCTACACGCTAGGCACCCGGCAGGGTCACCACCACCGAGCCGTTCTCCTCGACCGCGTCGTACATCTTCAACGGTGCGGGCTTCTTGCCGAACGACAGCAGCGCATGACTCCACTTCGGCATGGCGAGCCCGCCCAGTGCGCAGGCCCAGTCCAGGTTCTCACCGCTACGCACATTGAAACGGGAACCATGGAACGGACACTGGATCACACCGTCCTGCAGCTTGCCCCGCGCCAGTGGCAAGCCGACGTGCGGACACTTGTTGGAGAACGCGGTGACCTTCCCCTGCGTGCGCGTCAGCAGCATGGCTTTGCCGTCGATGGTCGCGGGAAACACTTTGCCTTCGACGACGGCGGTGGTGGGCGCTACGGTGACTCGTTTCATTGTTCTATCTCCCTTTTAGTTCTTCAGACATGGAGCGCAATCCGAGGGTCGAGTCGGACGCTGGCATGCATCGAGAGTTGCCACATCAACGTCCTTTCGTTCGCAACTGACTCGCGTAAGGAATGACCTCCCGCGCCAGCACCTCGAAGGTCTTGCGATCGGTTGGATCTTTGAGCCCCACGATCGCGGTATCGAAGCCCAGCTCTGCGTGGGCCGCCAGACGCCGCAGGTGCTCGTCCTTCCGCTCGAGGTCGAACATGTCGATCGTCGTGCGCTCGATGTCGTTGTAGTTCCGCCCCAGCCGATCGCAGTGTTCACGGAGCACGGCGAGCTTGTGTGTCAGAACAGCAGTGTCCTCGAACGCGAACAGGTTGCATGCCTGGGCATATTGAGCCACCAGCCGCAGCGTTTTCTTTTCGCCCATCCCGCCGATCATGATCGGCGGATGCGGCTTCGATAGGGGGAGTGGCACGCACAGTGTCTCCTCCAGCGTGTAGTGCTTGCCGCGATACGGCGCCACCTTGCCGGACCACATCTGCAAGGCAATCTGAATGGCTTCTTCGAGCCGCTCGAAGCGCTCCGCGATCGGTGGATACGGCACCCCCAGTCCCTTGTGCTCACGTTCGAACCATGCGGCGCCCACACCGAAGATCGCGCGTCCTTTGGACAGCACATCCAACGTCGTTACCGTCTTCGCCAGAATGCCTGGATGGCGATACGTCACACCCGTGACCATCGTCCCGAGCCGCACCCGCTTTGTCTGCGCGGCGATGTACGCGAGCAGGCTATAACCCTCCAGCATGTCCATCTCCGCTGGACCGATCGGTGGGATCTGGAAGAAGTGATCCATCACCCACACGGATTCCATGCCGGCCTCTTCTGCCCAGCGTGCGGCGTTGGCCAGATGATCAGGCAATTGTGCCGGTCCGCCCGGCAGCGTCAGATTGCTCAGTTGTAAGCCTAGGCGCATGACGACTCCTGCAGCACGGCGAGTGATTCGACTGGATGTCGGATGACAGGAGTGTATTCACGATGCAGGTAGGCGCGCTAGCGCGGGACCGTGAAGACTTCTCCACGGCAGCACGAATTCCTACGTGAATGCGCTTAGCGAACTGGTGCGCCAGGCGTCGAGGCCATTTCGTATAGTCGGCGCATGGAGATCGCGCAGATTGCTCCCTTGTATGAGGATGTACCGCCGAAGCTTTATGGAGGCACCGAACGGGTCGTCGCACACCTGTGCGATGCCTTGGTCGACCTGGGCCATCGCGTGACATTGTTTGCAGCCGCCGATGCACGAACCAAAGCGGTGCTCGTCCCCTCCCGCGACTCGGCGATACGACTGGACCCATCGCCACTCAAGTCTGACCTCGCGGCACACCTGAACATGCTTCAGGAGGTCAGACGGCGCGCGGAGCAGTTCGACATCCTGCACTTCCATCTCGATCTGGTTCACTACCCGATGTTCGAGACGCTCGCGAACCGAACGGTCACCACGATGCATGGACGCCTGGATCTCAAGGATCTGCCGCCCGTGCACCTGCAGTGGCCACAGTTCGGCCTGGTGTCCATTTCCAACGCGCAGCGCAAGCCCCTGCCCTTCGCTCACTGGCTTGCAACGGTGCCGCATGGTTTGCCGCGGACGCTGTATGACTACTGCACGCAACCCCGCCTCGACTACCTGGCCTTCATCGGGCGCATGTCGCCGGAGAAGCAACCCGATCGCGCCATTCGCATCGCGCAGCGCGCCGGCATACCGTTGAAAATGGCAGCGAAGGTGGACGCCGTGGATACCGTTTACTTCGAGCGGGTGGTCAGGCCATTGCTGGCAGATCCGCTCATCGAGTTCATCGGTGAGATCGGCGACGATCGCAAAGCGGAGTTTCTCGGCAACGCAGTCGCGCTCCTGTTTCCCATCGACTGGCCGGAGCCGTTCGGCCTGGTGATGATCGAAGCGATGGCGTGCGGTACACCGGTGATTGCATGGAACTGCGGCTCCGTACCGGAGGTCATCGTCGATGGCGTCAGCGGCTGCCTGGTCGATTCCGAGGACGCAGCCGTCGCCGCCATCGAGCGCGTGCGTCGCATCGACCGGCGCCGAATTCGCGCCGAATTCGAGGCACGCTTTACCTCGATCTCGATGGCGCGCGCCTACCTCGATGTCTATCGCCAGCGCATCGGCGCCAGCACGCATTCGCTACGCCGCGCCTGAGGTGGTTTCTCTGACTTGATCGTTTGCAGCCTGCTGCCGGACGCTACGGAATTGCATCGTCGAGCCTGCGAGGAACGTTATGAGCCCAGCCGATGACGCTCAGGAGAAACGCGGACTGCTGCCGCGCTTCACGCTCAAGGACGGCAACAGTTTCCTGCTGATGGATGCCCTGGGGGACATCCACAGCAGCGATGACGGGCTGTTCACGGATGACACACGCATGCTGTCGCGCTTCGAGCTCGCGATCGCCGGACGACGGCCGTCTCTGCTGGGCGCGGCCATCAATCGCGACAACACGCTGTTCACCTCGCACCTCACCAACAGACCGCTGACGGCCCCCGGCGAGCTGGCACTTCCTCACGGCGTCATTCACATCGAGCGCAGTCGCCTGCTCTGCGGGAACCGGATGTACGAGCGGTTGCGTCTGACGAACTTCGGCGAGCACGAGGTCGAGGTTCCGTTGAAGTTCGTATTCGCCGCCGACTTCGCTGACATTTTTGAAGTCCAGGGGCATGTACGCCGGCAGCGTGGCACGCTGCTGCCGCCCGAGGCGGGCGAATGCGGTGTCTCGATGGTGTATCGCGGACTGGACGGGAAAGTGCGCTCCACGTACGTCGAGTTCTCGCGCACGCCGGCGACGCTATCGCCGCGAGAAGCCGAGTTCCGCTTCATCGCGCCACGCGGGGCGCCGATCGAACTGTTCATCGAAGTCGGTGAAGAGCACATCGAGCCCTCGCTGGAGCGCTTTACCCAGGCCTCGCAGGCATTGGGCTCGAGCATGCACGAGCGACTGCGCCAGGGCGCGACGATCGACAGCTCCGGCCGGCTCTTCAACCAGTGGATCGAGAAGTCGCGCTCCGACCTGGCGCTGCTCACGACGCCGCTCGAGACCGGTCCCTATCCCTACGCCGGCATCCCCTGGTTCGCAACGCAGTTCGGCCGCGATGCGATCATCACGGCCTTGCAGACGATGTGGATCAATCCCACGCTGGCGGCGGGCGTACTGCGCTTTCTGGCATCGACACAGGCGACCGAAGAATCAACGTTCCGCGACTCGGAACCCGGCAAGATCATGCACGAGATGCGGCGCGGAGAGATGGCCGCGCTGCGCGAGGTGCCCTTCGGTTGTTACTACGGCGGCGTCGACACGACACCGCTGTTCGTCATGCTGGCCGGAGCGTATGAAGATCGCACTGGCGAACGCACGCTCGTGGATGAGATCTGGCCGAATCTGCTCGCGGCCACTGCCTGGATCGAGCAGCGGCTCGCGACCAGTCCCATCGGTTTCCTCGACTACGCCCGCGGCGAGCGCAGCGGCTTGGTGAATCAAGCCTGGAAGGACAGTCACGACTCGATGTTTCACGCCGATGGACGCTTTCCGAAAGGTCCGGTGGCGGCGGTCGAAGTGCAGGGCTACGCGTACGCGGCGCTGCGCGCAATGGGTCAACTGGCAGGGCGCAGAGGCGATGAACGGCGCAGCGCCGAATGGCACACCCAAGCGGAACGCCTACGCGCCGGCATCGAGTCGCGGTTCTGGATTCCGGAGATGAACTATTACGCGATCGCATTGGACGGCGATGGCGAGCCCTGTCGGGTCTACGGTTCCAATGCGGGGCATCTCTTGTACTGCGGCGTGCCGAGCGAAGAGCGCGCCGCCATCGTCACGGCGCAGTTGTTGTCCAGCCGGTTCTGCAGCGGATGGGGCATTCGCACGCTGGCCGAGGGCGAAGTGCGCTACAACCCGATGTCGTATCACAACGGATCGGTGTGGCCGCACGATACATCGCTGTGCGCCGCGGGGATTTCGCGCTATGGCGGGCGCGCCAGTGTCACCCGGATTCTGAACGAGATCTTCGAGACGGCAGTGCACTTCAACATGCGCCTGCCCGAGCTGTACTGCGGCTTCCCGCGCATCGCGGGGCAAGGACCTGCACCCTACCCGGTCGCCTGCTTGCCGCAGTCCTGGGCTTCAGGAACGGCCTTCTTGCTGTTGCAAGCCTGCCTGGGTGTGCAGATCGACGGCGCGCGCAAGGAAGTGCATGTGGTTCAGCCCGTGCTGCCACCCGACCTCGATGCGCTGTTCGTCCACGATCTACCCGTGAATGGCGCAACCATCGACCTGGCATTTCGCCGCATCGATGAGCACGTGGTCGTCGTGCCGATGAAGCACGTCGAGCACGGTGTCAGTGTCCTGGGACACCTGTAGCGGACGTAGGGTTTGTAGTTTGAAAGTAAATGCCTATTGCATGAAGCCGACTTTCACATCTTCCTGGGATAGCAGCCGCACGTGGACCGGCTTCACCTTCCAGATCTCATTGCAGTACTCGCCAATGGTGCGATCGGAGGAGAACCTGCCCGAACGGGCCGCATTCAGGATCGCCATCTCGGACCAGCGGTCGGCATCGACATAGGCCGCGCTCACTCGCTGCTGGCACTCCAGGTATGACTGAAAGTCGGCACACAGGAGATAAGGGTCATGCGATAGCAATCCATCGACGAGCCCGCGGAACAGCTCCGTGTCTCCGCGAGAGAAGAAGCCGCTACGAATCAACTCCAGCACTTCCTTGAGCTCCGGACTGCGCTCGTAGAACTCATACGGTCGATAGCCTTGCGCGCGGATGCGGACGACCTCCTCCGCCGTGTTGCCGAACAGGAAGAAGTTCTCGGCCCCCACTGCGTCGCGAATCTCGATGTTCGCACCGTCCATCGTGCCGATCGTCAGTGCGCCGTTCATCGCGAACTTCATGTTGCCGGTTCCCGATGCTTCCTTGCCTGCCGTCGAAATCTGTTCCGAGAGGTCCGCGGCGGGATAGACGCGCTGACCCTGCGTAACGTTGAAGTTCGGCAGGAACACGATCTTCAAGCGATCGCGCATCGCCGGATCGCGATTGACCACATCGGCGACCGAGGTGATCAGCTTGATCATGAGCTTGGCAAAGTGATACGCCGGCGCCGCCTTGCCGCCGAAGATGAATGTCCGCGGCGGAACGTCCGCGTTCGGATTGTTACGCAAATAACTGTAGAGAGCGATGATGTGCAGCACGTTCAGATGCTGGCGCTTGTACTCGTGGATGCGCTTGACCTGGACGTCGAACAACGATTGCGGATCGATGACGAGGCCCATGCGCTGGCGCACGAACGCCGCGAAATCGCGTTTGTTCGCCAGCTTGATCTCCCGCCACAACGCACGGAACTCACGCTCGGCGGCAAAGGGCCCGAGATTCCTGAGCAGTTCGAGGTTCGTCATCCATTGATCACCCAACACCTTGGTGATCAAGGTCGACATGCGCGGATTGGCAAGCACGATCCAACGCCGCGGTGTGACGCCATTGGTCTTGTTGTTGAACTTCTCCGGCCACAGCTCGTAGAAATCCCTGAGAACATCGTGCTTCAGCAACTCGGAGTGCAACGCCGCCACGCCATTGATGGCGTGACTGCCTACGCAGGCGAGATGCGCCATGCGCACGTGGCGATCGCCGTGTTCGCCGATCATCGAAAGCCGGGCGATGCGCTCTTCGTCGCCGAAGAAGCGAATGCGCACTTCGTCCAGAAAGCGCGCGTTGATCTCGTAGATGATCTGCAAGTGTCGCGGCAGCACCTTCGAGAACAAGGACAACGACCAGCACTCGAGCGCCTCCGGCAACAACGTGTGATTGGTGTAAGCGAACGTGCGGGTGGTGATGGACCACGCCTGATCCCAGGGCACGACGTACTCATCGATCAACAGACGCATCAGCTCGGCGATGGCAATGGCGGGATGCGTATCGTTCAGCTGCACGGCAAACTTCTCCGGGAAGTGCTCGAGCGGCAGCTTCTGCACGCGCAGGATGCGGAACATGTCCTGCAACGAGCACGACACGAAAAAATACTGCTGCTCCAGCCGCAGCTCCTTGCCCTGCAATTGCTCATCGTTCGGATACAGCACCTTGCTCAGGTTCTCGGACGTGACTTTCTGCGTGACGGCGCCGTAGTAGTCGCCGCGATTGAAAATGGAAAAGTCGAACGACTCGGGCGCTTCCGCCTTCCACAGGCGCAACGTGTTCGCGGTGTTCTTGCGATAACCGAGGATGGGCGTGTCGTACGGCACACCCATGACGACCTTGTGCGGCACCCAGCGCACGCGCAGCCGATGCTGCTCGTCCCGGTACTGCTCGGTGTAGCCGCCGAGCTTCACGTTCACGGCCCACTCCGGCCGCGCGAGCTCCCACGGGTTGCCGAAATGCAGCCACTTGTCGGTCTTCTCGACCTGCCATCCGTCGGTGATCTCTTGATGGAAGATCCCGAACTCGTAGCGGATGCCGTAACCGAGCGACGGAATTTCCAAGGTCGCGAGCGAATCGATGAAGCAGGCGGCCAGCCGCCCCAGTCCGCCATTGCCCAAGCCCGGTTCTTCTTCCTCCGCGAGCAACTCATCGAAGTCGAGGCCCAGCTCGCCGATCGCCTGTTTGACGTCGTCGTAGATGCCGAGGTTGACGAGGTTGTTGCCCAGATGCGGCCCCATGAGGAATTCCGCCGATAGATAGGCAACCGTGCGCGATCCCTGCTTCGTGTACGCGGCCGCCGTGCTGATCCAGCGTCGCATCATGCGGTCGCGCACGGCATAGGCCAGCGCCTGGTAGTAGTCGTTCTTCGTGGCGAGCGCGGGAAATTTGCCTTGAACGCAGAACAAGTTGTCGAGAAATGCGCGTTTGAAGGATTCCTTCGTCAGCGCATGACGATCATCCTCGCGCCAAAGATCCGCATCGACGACAGCCGGTTGTGTGGCCATGAGTGTTCATCTGTGTAGCGGCCGAATGACGGCACGGTGCAAGTTCTATGCAGGATCGCGTGGGGAGGCGAAGGCGTTGAAACAGCGCCGCACAAACGACATCCATTGCACCATCGCCACCCGCACGAGCCGGGCGACGCACACTTTAGGTGCGGAGGATTACCAACGTGAGACGCGGCCGTTAAGCTCCGGCGGGCGGATGGCAACCTCTGCGAGCGAGGTGCCGAGGTAGATGAAGCCGATGATGTGGTCACGCGGGTCGATGCCGAGGGCGCGTTTGACCTCGGGATCGTAAGCCGGTGCACCGGTCTTCCACATGCTGCCGTATCCCAGCGCCTGTGCCGCCAGCAGCAGATTCTGCACCGCCGAACCCGCGGCCAGTATCTGCTCGATCTCCGGCACTTTTTTGTGCTCCGGCACGATCCGCGTGGCGGCCACGATGATCATCGGGGCGCGCAGTGCCTTCGAGCGTTCCGCGTTGAGCATCGTTTCGGTGGCATCGGCACTCTGGCGCCGCTTGGCATCCGCCAGCAAACCACCGAAACGTTCGCGGGCTGCACCTTCGATGACAATGAACTGCCAGGGTGCGATGCGGCCGTGATCCGGAGCTCGCGCCGCGGCGGCGAGCAGCTGTTCGAGGTGTTCTGCCGAAGGCGCAGGCTCGCCCAGCTTGGCAGCGGTCACGCGCGTATGAATGGCAGTCAATGTATCCATCATGAAATCAACCTTCGCGATGCACCTGCATGGCGAGATGCAGGCGATCGCCTCGCGGTGTCGCCATGGAGATATCGAGCCCGGTGCTCGCTGGCCAAACGCGCACGAGCGCCTGCGAGGGCAGATAAACGGGCAGCTTGAATTGCGTGTCGACACGAATCTTGCCGGCCGGCAGCAAAGGCTCGGCCTCCGCGAGACAGCGCGCCATCGACCACATGCCGTGCGCCACGGCCTGCTTGAAACCAAACATCTTCGCGGTACGCGCGGTCAGATGGATCGGATTGAAGTCGCCGCTGACTTTCGCATAGCGCCAGCCCGTCTTCACATCGATGTCCGCAGTGACCGTCTTCACGGAGTCGTCGTTCGGATGCGTGGAGCGATCGAGCCGTTCACGCTTGCCTGTAGCGTTGGGATTGGGATTGCGCGCGAACATCGTGCTCACCTCTTCCCAGATCACCTCGCCACGATCGCGAAAGCGCGTGACGAGGTCGTATTCCTGACCGACATCCGTCTGCCGCACGCTCTCGAAGTCCACCCGCAACTGCAACTCACGGCCCGTCGGCACGGGCTTGAGCGCGCGAATGGAGTTGCGCAAGTGAATCAGCCCCAGGACCTTCACGGGGAAGCCTGCGGCGACGAACAGTTGCATATGCAAGGGCATCGAGAGTACGTGCGGGAAACTCACCGGCACGGTCTCGGACGACGTCATGACGCAGGCTTCGCGATAGCGCCGCACATGGCGTGGCGAGATCACGATCGAACGCGCTTCGACGCCGAACGGCTGTACACCGGAAACGTCCGGGGCGTAATAGGGCTTCTTGCTCGTGATGACCCGGGCATAGGCGGGAATCATCGACGGCAGCCGGTCGAACGTCACAGTGGTTTGAGACATGGGGTCAGTGGTTAGTTGCTGGTCGGCCTGGCGTCAATATCGAGGCAATGAATCAACCCATTCGAGCGCCACCCAGGTACAGGGGTGAAGCGGTGTCTTTCAGCGACGCATGCGTCGCTCCGCTGAACGCCCTCGAGCATGCAGGCGCGAGGGCCGGCATCGCTCGCGATGTACCTCGCCGCCGCAGGCGGCGAGCTCCGAGCAAGAACCACGCTTCTTGCTCGGAGCGCGAGCGTCGCGACAGGGAGTCCGATCGCGAGCTTTCTATCAGGGCACGCTTCGGTCGATGACGACAGCGAGGCTGTATTGTTGAGTGGCTTTGTTCGCATCGAACTGCAACTGCGCTTCACCGAAAAAATCACCGCTCTGCTGTTGTGGCGTACCGCTGCGCGACAACCGCGCCACGATCTGTGCCGCACCCACGGTGTCAATGGTACGCGATGGCAACATGGCATCCGCAGCGCTCAATTCGACGGTGAGCGGCAGCTCGCTCGACTCGTGACGCTCGACCGCCAAGGGCGGCCCGCCAGCGGCTGGATCGCGGGCGAGTATAAAGAGTGTCAGCGGCTCGCGTAGCTGCTGTCGAATAGCCGGGGCAATCGTGATGGACACTTTCACTACACGCGTGGCCTGCGCTGCCGTGGGGCCAGATGCAGGCGTGCCGACATCCGCGCGTGGACCTGCGCTGATCTGCGCCTCCAGGTCCTGGACCTGCCGTTCGAGGATGGAGCGCATCTGCTCCGGCGGATTCTGGCTGAGCAGCAGTTTGAAGCGATCCCGCGCAAGCTCGAGCTTGCCGCTGCGCATGGCACCGAGGCTGGAATAAAACAACGCTTTCGGTTGCGACGGTGCACGCTCGAGCGCGTCTTCGAACAGTTCCCCTGCCCTGCCCTGCAACGTCGATTCGTCGCTCAACACCAGCGCTTCGGCGAGCGAGGTCGTCACGTCCGGGTCCCGCCCCGCCGTCAGACGATAGGCGTTTTCGTACGCGGTGATGGCGCTCGCGAACTGACCCAGCGTCAGGTATGCGCGCCCGAGATGCTGCCAGCTCTCGATGTCTTGTGGATCCTTGCGCACGCGCGCTTGCATCGCGCGCAATTGCTCGCTCATCTCCATGGCCTGCGAGACGTTCGCATCGTTCCACTTCCACGTGCTCAGGGTCGCGTACAAACCCGCAGCGGCGAGCGGAATGCTCACGGCGAGCACGGCAGCCAGCACACGACGCTCCGTACGCGTGCCTGTCGCCTCCACGTTCGCGGCAGGACGCAGCAACGGCCAGGCAACCCAGACCACCGCCACGAGCGCCATGGCGGCACACAGAACGATGAACGCCGTCACGAGAGCTTGGCCTCGGAGCCGTCCACGTCATCGTCCGCGAGCGGCAGGCGCGAGCGGCGCACGATGACGACGCCCGCTGCGATCAGGCCGATCAGCAATAACAGCAGCGGTGCGGCCCACAGCAGCACGGTGCGTGCCGTCAGGGGTGGTTTATAGAGAACGAAGTCGCCATAGCGGTCGGTGAGGAACTGACGGATCTCCGCATCGCTCTTGCCTGCTTGCAGCTGCTCGCGCAGCTCGCGGCGCAGGTCCGCAGCCAGATCTGCGTTCGAGTCCTTGATGGTTTCGTTTTGACAGACGAGACAGCGCAATTCACTGGCCAGCCGCTCGTAGCGAGCCTGCTGCACGGGGTCGCTGAATGCAGGCGCTGCGTCGATGGCCCAGCTGGACTGCAGACTCGCCCCGACCGCCAGCGCCAGGAACAGAATGACACGCGACAGCGGCTTCATGATCGCGGCTGCCCTGCGCGGATGCGCGGTAGAAACTCTCGCTCCCATACTTCCAACGTGAGTGGCGCGATGTGCTTGTACTGCACGATGCCGTTGGCATCGACGAGGAACGTTTCGGGTGCGCCGTACACGCCCCAATCGATGCCCGTCCGGCCCTCGGGATCGAATGCAGTGACGGTGTATGGATTGCCCAACTGCTGTAACCACCGTTGGGCCAGCGGCAGGTCATCCTTCCAATTCAGTCCGATGATGGGAACCACATCGCTGCGAGCAATCTGCAACAACGCTTGATGCTCCTGCCGACACCCGGCACACCACGTGCCCCACACGTTGAGGACGTACGTCTTGCCTTGCAAATCGCGAGTGCGCACGGTGCGGCTCGGATCCTCCACCGCGGCCAGCTCGAATGACGGCGCCGGCTTACCGATCAGCGGCGATGGGATGTAGCTCGGGTCGCGCTTCAAGCCGATGGCAAGGAACGCCACGAGTGCGGTAAAGATCAGCGCCGGAATGAGGTAGCGCCAGTTTTTCACGCGCGACTCGCATCTGCTGCGCCAACGTCCACGATGGCTTTCGCGCGCGCCCGATAGCGTCGGTCACACACGGCAGTCAACCCGCCGATGGCCATGACGAGGCAGCCGAACCAGATGAAGCGAACCATCGGCTTGTATTGCAGACGCATGCTCCAGGCGCCGTCGCCGAGCGGCTCGCCCATGGCAGCGAACAGGTCGCGATTCCATCCCGCGTCGATGCCGGCCTCGGTCATCGGTGTCTTCTGCACGCGGTAGACGCGCTTCTGGGGATGTTGCACGGACACTTCGCGACCCTTCTTCGAAATGCGGATGACGGCTTCCTCCGCCTCGAAGTTGGGTCCGGAAACATGCCGCGTCGATTCCATCGCAAAGTCGAAACCCGCCACGTGAACACTCTTCCCAGGTCGCAAGGACAGATCCTTCTCCACGTTGAACGAGCGCACGGTCGTCACGCCGATCACGAACAACGCCAACCCGAAATGTGCGATCGCCATGCCCAGCACGGCGGGCGACAGACTCTGCTTGCGACGCCAGCGCGAGATCGGCTCCACCAACGCAGACAGTGCCACCCAGAAACCAGCGGTCAGGCCAATGACAGTCAGCACGCCGCTCGAACCATAGACCGCGAGCGGAATGGCAACGGCAGCGACCAGTGCAACGACGAACAGAATGGACAGCGCACGACGGAGCGACTCGAACTGGGCCCGTTTCCAACTCGCGTGCATTCCAAGGCCCAGCAGCAGCACGAGCGGCAACATCGGCACGAGGAACGCGCGATCGAAGTACGGTGGGCCTACGGAGATCTTTGCCAGACCGAGCGCATCGAGAAACAGCGGATAGAGCGTGCCGACGAGAATCAGCCCCGCAGCCGCGACGAGCAGCACGTTGTTCAACAACAGGAACGATTCGCGCGACACCACGGCGAAGCCGGTCTGCTGCGAGCGGAACCGATCCGCACGCCACGCATACAGACCCAGCGCCGAGCCGATGCACAGCGCGAGGAACACGAGAATGAAGGTGCCTCGACCGGGGTCGCTCGCGAACGCATGCACCGACACGAGAATGCCGGAGCGCACGAGGAAGCCGCCGAGCAGCGCGAGCGAAAACGCAGCGATGGACAACAGCAGTGTCCAGCTGCGGAAGAGTCCGCGCTTCTCCGTGACCGCGAGCGAGTGAATCAGCGCCGTTCCCATGAGCCACGGCATGAACGACGAGTTCTCGACCGGATCCCAGAACCACCAGCCGCCCCAACCCAATTCGTAGTACGCCCACCAACTGCCGAGCGCGATACCGAGCGTGAGCAGCATCCATGCAGCCGTTGCAAAAGGACGCACCCAGCGAACCCAAGCCGACTCGAGCCTGCCTTCGAGCATCACACCGATGGCGAAGGCGAACGGCACGGCGAATCCGATCCAGCCCGTGTACAGCATGGGTGGGTGAATCGCGAGCGCGGGATCCTGCAGCAGTGGATTCAGATCGCGACCGTCGATCGCCGGCGGCAGCATCCGCTCGAACGGGTTCGACGTGATCAGAATGAAGAGCGCGAAGCCCAGGCTCACGAAACCCAACGCCCCCAACATGCGGCTCGTCAACGTGGGCGGCAAGGCGCGGCTGAATGCCAGCGCCGCCAGCGTCCAGCCCGCCAATACCATCTGCCACAGCAGCAGCGAGCCTTCATGTGCGCCCCAGATCGCGGCAAGGCGGTAGAAGGCAGGCAGCTCCGAGTTGGAGTTCGATGCGACGTACAGAACGGAAAAGTCGTTCTCTATGAACGCATACGCCAGCGTGGCGAACGCCACGGCAACGAACACGAATTGAC
Organism: Steroidobacteraceae bacterium; assembly: GCA_035276085.1. GTDB lineage: Bacteria > Pseudomonadota > Gammaproteobacteria > Steroidobacterales > Steroidobacteraceae > DATELY01. The sequence goes on from DATELY010000095.1 coordinate 32,514, forward strand.
CGATCGCCGCTTGCCGGCTCAGTGCACTCCAGTGAGGTCGCGACAACGCCGGCCCGGTGAGGCCGAACACCATCTGCGCGAACGACAGACAGCAAGCAAGAATCAGCGCGAAATGTCCGAGTTCGACAACCATCGTCAATTCGCCTTGGGCACGTACCCGGGTTGAGCACCGCCGTGCCGTTTCTTCAGACTCGCGGCCACTTCGGGCGGCATGTAGTTCTCGTCATGCTTGGCGAGCACTTCGTCGGCCACGAAGGTGCCGTCCGCCCCCAGGCGACCGCGCGCAATCACGCCTTGCCCTTCGCGAAACAGATCCGGCAGCACACCGGTATAGCTGACCGTGACCTGATGCTGGAAGTCAGTCAGCACGAACTTCGCTTCGAGGCTGCCCGGCGCCCGTTTGAAGCTGCCCTCGGGCACCATGCCGCCCACGCGAAACGTCCGTTCGTTGGGCGCTTTGCCGGCCGCGACATCCGACGGGCTGTAGTAATAGAGCAGATTGTCCTGGAACGCCGTCAACGCAAACGCCACGGCACCGCCGACGCCGAGCAGGATCAAGCCGACGAGCACCAAGCGTCGCTGCCGCGCGGTCATGAGGGTTCCGCCGACGTTTGCACTCGTCGCTGCGCGCGCGACAACGCTGCAGACAATCGCCGCCGCGCAGACCATGCGTTGCCGATGAGCACGACGAGCGTGAGCCCATAGCAGGACCACACATACGCGCCATAGCCGCTCATCGCCAGGAAGTCATCGAGATTCATGTCTGCTGCGCCAATTCGTTCAACCAGCTCGCGTTGCGCTCGCGTTGCAGTATTTCACTGCGCAGGCGGTCGCAGAGCACGGCGGCGAAGTAGAGAATGAAACCAAGCAACATGAGGAACAGCGGCCACGCCATCGACGCCGTGATCGAGGGCGTATCGAGTTTCGAGATGGTCGGACCTTGATGCAGGCTGTTCCACCACACCACCGAATACTTCACGATCGGCACGTTGACCACACCGACGATCGCGAGGATAGCGCTGGCGCGATCCGCGCGTTGCGTGTCGTCGAAAGACGCTCGCAGCGCCATGTATCCCAGGTACAAGAACAAGAGGATGAGCTCTGAAGTGAGTCGCGGATCCCACTCCCACCACGTGCCCCACATCGGCTTGCCATAGATCGAGCCGGTGACCAGCGTCAGCGCGGTGAACCACGCGCCCACCGGCGCGCACGCGGCGGCCAACGCATGCGCGAGCTTGATGCGCCAGATCAACCCAACTGCAGCCGCGATGGCCATCATCACGTAGACCTGCAACGACAAAATCGCGCTGGGCACATGCACGTAGATGATCCTGAACGCGTCCTTCTGCTGATAATCCTGCGGTGCCATCACGAGGCCTCCGTACGCGGCAATGAGCATCGTCACGACCGCAATGCCGAAGAACCACGGCCGCAAGCGCGTGGCCGCGCGGTAGGCATACGGCGGCGAGCTGAGCTTGTGAAACCAGAGCCACATGGGGAAGCGGTTAGCGGTTCGCGGTTCGCGGTTGGTCAGATAGATGCATGGCCGTCGGGCCGTGGTCATGCGGAGCATGACTTCGTACCAACCGCCAACCGCGAACCGCTAACCGCTTCATTTCACTACCCCTCCACACTGATACGCATGGCGGCCGCCATCGCGAACGGCGCCAGGCTGGCGAACAACAACAACATGGCGGCGAGCAAGTTTAGCGGGCCGGCCACCGGCTCGCCGTGCATGGCCAGATCCACAGCTCTTGCACCGAAAATCAGAACCGGCATCTGCAACGGCAGCACGAGCAGTGCAAGCAGTACGCTGCCGCGTCGCACGGCGACGGTGAGCGCCGCACCGATTCCCCCGAGCAAGCTCAGGCTCGCGGTGCCCAGCGCAAGCGAAATGGCCAACGTCGACCATGCGGACGAGGGCATGCCCAACGCGGTTCCGACCATCGGCGCCAGCAGCACGATGGGCAATCCGGACAGCAGCCAGTGCGTCATCGTCTTCGCCAGCAGCAACACGGACAGCGGCTGACCGGACAGGGCCCACTGCTCCATCGTGCCGTCTTCGACATCGGGCCGGAACAAGGATTCCAATGCCAACAGCGACGCCAGCATCGCGGCCACCCACACGACCCCGGCCGCGATCCGACGCAGCTCTTCGAGCGCCGGGCTGATCGCGAGCGGAAACAACGTCGTGACCACGATGAAGAAAATGAGCGGCTGGATGACCTGGTCCCAGTGCCGCACCGCCAAGCGCAGATCCCGACCGATGACCAGGGCGACGATCGCCAGGAGTCCTGGCTGCATCAATGCAGCTCCAGGGTGCGCACACCGGGGCGCCCCTGCAGCAAGCGCTGGTGCGCCGCCGTCACGATCATACCGCCGCTCTGCAGATGCGCTGCCATGCACTGTTCGAACAAGGCGATGCCGGCGACATCCAGATTGGTGATGGGTTCATCCAGGAGCCACAGCGGCGCGCCCGTGAGCAGAATCCTGGCCAGTGCCACGCGTCGCTTCTGCCCCGCCGATAACGACCGGGCCGGCAGATCGGCGCAGCCACCTGCCTGCAGACGTTCGAGCGTTCCGCGCATCGCCACGACATCAGCTCGCCGTCGCAGCCCGCTGCCGTAACGCAGGTTCTCGAGCGCAGTGAGATCGGCCTTGAGCGCATTCGTGTGCGCCAGATACGCGAGCTGCTGCTGGAATTGTTCGCGCTGCGTTTGCACGGCAGTGCCACACCATTCCACGGTGCCGGTCTCCATCGGCAACAAACCGGCCAGACATCGCAGCAGGCTCGTCTTGCCGACGCCATTGGCGCCTACGATCTGCAGCAGCTCTCCTTGCTCGAGCGAGAAAGAAGTGCCGCGAAGCAAGTGCCGCTCTCCGCGCCACAGGTGCACGTCGTGCGCATCGAGCCTCAGGCGAGCGTTCGCAGGCACCATGCAGCCGAAAACCCCTCCCTCCCCTACAATGGCGCGCGAGTCTAGCAGATGGGTGCCGTTGATCTGGCTCGCGTGCCGCTTGCGGCTACAATGCGGCCCGCTTCGAGCCCGGGTGGCGTAATTGGTAGCCGCAAGGGACTTAAAATCCCTCGGAGGCAACTCCGTACCGGTTCGAGTCCGGTCCCGGGCACCATTCCCGTTCGCACCAAGGAAGGAAGAAACATGGTCAGCCGCGAGTGTGTCTCGACACGCGTGGAGAGTGGGGGCGGCAGCCATGCTGCGCACGCTCATGGTTCCCCCGAGCGCGTATCGAGGATTCGGCTGAGCGACCGCTGTGTGATCATCGGCTCGTGCACTGACCGAAGAATAAATACCAACAGGGTGCGACGGCACGGATGCATGTCGAGGTGGAAAGTCCACATAGCCCCGGCGCGGCAGTCGCTGGAGGCGTGTCGGGTCGCGATGTCGCGGCAGGTGAGCAGCAAGGCGGGGAGTCAGCGATGACTGACGGCAGCAACACGTCCTTCGGGGTGGACGTGAACAGGGATTGGAGAATCTATGCGAACCCGGTCGATGGCTATGAAATGCTAGGCGTCGTTCACGAAGGCAAATGGGACATCGGCGCGCTGGCCCGGGAAACGGCCACAGGCCGGTACGTGCTCATCAACGGCGGCACGATCAAGGCACTCGACCAGGAGCAGGTCGCTGCGGCACTCGCCCGGGCGGGGAACAAGCCGCGTTCGTAGCTGTAGCGCCAACCTCGGAAAAGCCATGCGCTCGTGATGAAACTAGTGCACGCAGTGCACAACTCGCGCAGAATGGCGCCCGAGGGCAAAAAAGGGGGCGCTCAGCGCACGGCCACGACCGTGCCCGCAGACAGTGAAAGGAGTCGTGCATGCTGATACTGACGCGTCGCCCCGGTGAAGCGCTGCTCATCGGCGACTCCATCGAACTCAACATCCTCGCCATTCATCATCACCTGGTGCGCCTCGAAACCGTCACCGATGCGGCCGTACTGGCTCAGCGCAGCGAGCTGCCGCCCCTGGATCTCGGCGTAGAAGCCATGGACGGACTGCTCATCACGGAAGGCGGGCGCACTCGACGCAGTTCTCTGTTCACGCGCGCTGCCCAGCAGTCCGTGCGCATCGGTGAGGAGATCCAACTGCAGGTGCTCGACGTCAAAGGCCAGCAAACTCGACTGGGCGTGCAGGCGCCCCGGGGCGTCGTGATCCTGAGATGCAACTTGAGTCCAGTCGCGCGCAGCGAGCTGCAACGTCGTGAATCGGAGTATCGAAGTTTCGTCGGCTCGAGCCGGTTAGGCGCGTCGGACCTGTTCTGAACGCGCGCGCTTCTTGCTCGCGTGGGCTGCGGCGGCAACGTTTGCGAGCATGCGTCCCACGAGATCGTAGGCCTGCAGGATCTCTCTCGATTCGAAACCGGTCAGCAGAATATTCAGCACGCCGATCACCTCGGCGCGCAGCTTGGGATAGAGCTTTCGACCCGCGGGTGTGATCCGCAGCTCGACCAGGCGGCGATCACGGGCGCTCGGCACACGCTTGATCAACCCTTTCTCTTCGAGCCGGCTCAGCATCCGCGTCATCGAGCCCGTGTCGTAGTCGAGCTCGCGGCATAACTCCGCCGCTGTTGGCGTGCCTCGCGCCACGGCCCGCAAGATGGGCCATTGGGCGCCCGTGAAACCCATGGCACCGAGTCGCGCATCCAGGATCTCGTACAGGCGTGCCCGCACCTCCGACATCATGAAACCGATGTTGTCCTCGGTTTCGTAACGCTCGATGGTGTAGTACGTAGGCACCGTCGCACGACGTCGCTTGCTGGAACGCGATCTGGCCGCCATGGCGCCAGAATCGCCACCTCGATGCGCCAAGTCAATTGGAGGCTAGGGTCGGAATCGAACCGGCGTAGACGGCTTTGCAGGCCGCTGCATGACCACTCTGCCACCTAGCCTACGTGGGATCTCTTGGCTCGCCTTGCACGAGCCATAAAGTGCAAAACCCCGGGTGGCGCCGGGGTTTTGCATCGAAGCTGGAGCGGGAAACGAGGCTCGAACTCGCGACCTCAACCTTGGCAAGGTTGCGCTCTACCAACTGAGCTATTCCCGCAAGAGGGCGGCGATTTTCAGCGTCCGCACCCTGACTGTCAAGGCGACCTCAGCTGCGTTTCAGCTCGGGCCAGGCGGCGCGCAAGTAGGTCACCATCGACCACAGCGTCAGTGCGGCGGCTCCGACCAGACAGTACAGGCCGAGCTCGTACACGGGCAGGAACCAGAGATCTTTGCGAAACAGCATCATCGACAAGCCCGTCATCTGAAAGATGGTCTTGAGCTTGCCCATCGAGGACACGGCCACCTTGCCGCGCGCACCGAGCTCGGCCATCCATTCGCGCAGTGCCGAAATGGTGATTTCCCGACCCACGATGACGACGGCCGTGATGGCGATCACAGCGTGCGGATCGAAGTGCAGCAGCTCGAGCGGCTTCGGCCGTTCGCTGACGAGCAGGATCAACGCGATCGCCACCATCAATTTGTCGGCGACCGGATCAAGGAAGGCACCGAGCGCGCTCGTCTGACCCAGGCGTCGTGCCAGGTAGCCATCGAGCGAATCGGTGATCGCGGCGAGGATGAAAACGATGGCAGCCGCGGGCTTGCCGCCCGGTTGGCCGCTGTAGAACAACGCGATGACGAGCGGGATCATCACGATGCGCGCGAACGTCAACATGTTCGCGATGGGGAAGCTCACACGATTCATCAGGCGCCTGGATGCAAGGTGGCGTAAATGAGCTCTGCCAGCTTGCGACTGATCCCATGAACCTTGGTGAGATCATCCACCGCTGCGCGCGACACGCCGTGCAACCCTCCAAACTGACGCAGCAGTTCCCGTCGCTTGCGCGGCCCGAGTCCGGGCACCGTCTCCAGGATCGACTCCCGACGCGCTTTGGCGCGGCGCTGCCGATGACCGGTGATGGCAAAACGGTGCGCTTCGTCGCGGATGCGCTGTATCAGATGCAAGGCTGGCGAATCGGGGGCCAGTATAGTGGGCGCCTCCTGACCGGCCAAGAAAAGCCGCTCCTGCCCTGCCCTGCGATCCGCACCTTTGGCCACGCCGATCAATGTGACGCCGCCGATCTCGAGCTCGTTGAGCACGGCCACTGCTTCGGCGAGCTGACCCGGACCGCCATCGATCAATAACACATCGGGCAACGGCACTTCGCCACGTTTCACGCGGGCATACCGTCGCGACAGCGCCTGACGCATGGCGCCGTAGTCATCACCCGGTGCCAAGCCTTCGATATTGAAGCGTCGATAGTCGCTTTTCATCGGCCCTTCCGTCCCGAACACGACACAACTGGCCACGGTCAGCTCGCCCATCGTGTGACTGACATCGAAACACTCCAACCGTCGCGGCGGCGTCGGTAACGACAGCTCTTGAGCAAGGGCCTGCAGCTGCTCCTCGATGCTCGCGTGCGTTGCGCGCCGCATCTTCAACCCGAGCTCGGCATTCGAGCGCGCCATCTCGAGCCACCGTGCTCGCACACCGCGCGTCTTCGAGCGGATGCTGACCGTCCGACCCATTTTTTCGGTCAACGCGGTCGCGAGCACGGCGGCATCTTCGACGTCTTCGTTGATGAGGATCTCGCTCGGCGCCTCGCGGCCCAGGTAGTACTGCGTGAGAAAACCCGACAACAGTGCACCTGCCTCGGCAATGCCTGCGCGCGGGAAGAAGTTCGTCGTGCCGAGATTACGCCCGCCGCGCACGAAGACGATGGCCACGCAATGCTGGCCCGAATCGGACACGAGCGCGACGGCATCGATATCCTGCGCCGTACTGCGCGTCATCGATTGCGAGGCCTGTACGGATTTGATGGCCTGGATCTGATCGCGCAGGCGTGCCGCCCGCTCGAACTCCAGCTTCTCGGACGCCTGCTCCATGCGCTCGGCCAGCTCGTCCACGAGTTCCTCGCCGCGACCGTCCAGCACTTTGATCGCATCGTTGACGTCCTGGGCATACGCAGCCGGCGTCACGAGTCGAACGCACGGCGCCGAACAGCGCTTGATCTGATGCTGCAAGCACGGTCGCGTGCGATTCGCGAAGAACGTCTCGCTGCACGGACGCAGCTGAAACAGCTTCTGCAACAGGAGCAACGTCTCACGCGTTGCGCGTGCGCTGGGATACGGCCCGAAGAATCGGCCCGGCATCTTCCGACTGCCGCGATAGAAACTGATGCGCGGATACTCCTGATCCGTCGCGATGTGCAGATACGGGAAGCTCTTGTCATCGCGCAGCGTGACGTTGAAGCGCGGCCGGTGCCGCTTGATCAAGTTGTACTCGAGCAGCAGCGCTTCGGTCTCCGACGCAGTGACCGTCACTTCGACAGTGGCGATCTGCGCGACCATCGCCATCGTCTTGGTGCTCTGCGCCTTACCGGTGAAATAGCTGCTCAGGCGATTCTTGAGGTTGTGCGCCTTGCCGACATACAGGATCTCGCCGTCCGCGCCGACCATGCGGTACACGCCGGGGCGGTGGCTTACGTTGGCGAGGAAGGGTTTGGAGTCGAACAGGGGGGACATGGCGATAGAGGTTGCGCGGATGGCTCGGTCAGCTGGCTTGCTGGCCAGAAGGTGCATCGAAGTCTTCGGGCCAGCAAGCCAGCCGTCCAGCTAGCCAGTCGTCAATTGCTTGGCACGCTGAAATACCTCATCGAACATCTTCTCCGTCAACCTCCGCGTCTGCGTGTTATAGCGGCTGCAGTGATACGAGTCGATCAATACATGGCCGCTCGGCAGCTCGAATTGGGCGCCGTGTGCGAAGGTGTACGACTTCGCCTGCAATTCGAAGGCGCGCAGAATGGCTTCATGGGCGATGCGCCCCAGTGCGAGCAGCACCGTCCCCGGCGGCACGGTCTTCAATTCCGCCGCGAGATAGCGATTGCACGCTTTGATCTCCGCCGGCAGCGGTTTGTTCGCCGGCGGCACGCACTTCACGGCATTCGTGATGCGGCAGCCGATGAGCTGCAGACCATCGCGAGCGTGCAGCGATTCCGGCTTGGATGCGAAGCCATGACGATGCAACGTGCGATACAGGATGAGTCCCGCGTGATCGCCGGTGAACGGACGTCCGCTCGCGTTGGCGCCATGCAGACCCGGCGCGAGGCCAACGATGAGAAGGCGCGGGTTGGCGTCGCCAAACGGCGGCACCGGCGCGCAGTAGTAGTCGGGGAACTTCTTCTGCGACTCGTCCAGGAACTGCGCGAGACGCGGGCAATCGCGGCAGGTGCGGTCGAAGATGGGTTTGCGTAGTTGCTTCATCAGCGCTCGGCTTGCTGGTCGGCTGGCTTGCTGGCCAGAAGGATAGCTGCATCACTTTCTGGCCAGCAGTCCAGCTGGCCGGCAGTCCGCCGGCCCAAATGAAAACGGCCCGGCAGGAAAACCCTGCCGGGCCGCAGTCTATCGAGCCCTTCAGCGTCTCAGAACTGATTCATCGTATTGTGTTTGCCGCCGGCTTTGAGTGCAGCTTCACCGGCGAAGTATTCCTTGTGATCGTCGCCGATGTCCGAGCCGGACATGTTCTGATGCTTGACGCAGGCAATACCCTCGCGAATTTCCTTGCGCTGCACGCCCGCAACGTACGCCAGCATGCCCTCTTCGCCGAAATATCCCTTGGCCAGATTGTCGGTGGACAACGCAGCAGTGTGGTACGTCGGCAGCGTGATCAAGTGGTGGAAGATGCCGGCGTCGCGCGCTGCATCACGCTGGAAGTTTTGAATGCGACGATCCGCTTCCTTCGACAGCTCGGTAGCGTCGTAATCGGCGCTCATCAGTTTGGCGCGATCGTAAGCCGACACATTCTTGCCTTCCTTGCTCCAGGCATCGAACACCTGCTGACGGAAATTCAGCGTCCAGTTGAACGACGGGCTGTTGTTGTACACCAGCTTGGCGTTCGGCACGACCGCGCGGATACGATCCACCATGCCCTTGATCTGGCCGATGTGCGGCTTCTCGGTTTCGATCCACAGCAAGTCGGCGCCGTTCTGCAAGCTGGTGATGCAGTCGAGCACGCAACGATCTTCACCGGTGCCGGTGCGGAACTGGAACAGGTTGCTGGGCAGGCGCTTGGGACGCAGCAGCTTGCCGCCGCGATTGATGATGACGTCGCCGTTTTTCATGGTGGCCGGCGTCACCTCTTCGCAATCCAGGTAGCTGTTGTATTGATCGCCGAGATCGCCCGGTTCGCGGGTGTAGGCGATCTGCTTGGTCAGGCCGGCGCCCAGGGAATCGGTGCGGGCAACGATAATGCCGTCATCGACGCCTAGTTCCATGAACGCATACCGCACGGCGCGAATCTTGGCGAGAAAGTCTTCGTGCGGCACGGTGACCTTGCCGTCCTGATGACCGCATTGCTTTTCATCGGAAACCTGGTTTTCGATCTGGATGCAGCAAGCGCCCGCTTCGATCATTTGCTTGGCCAGCAGGTAAGTCGCTTCGGCATTGCCAAAGCCGGCATCGATGTCGGCGATGATCGGCACCACGTGTGTCTGGAAATTATCGATGCGGCTCAGCAAGTCTTTTTCCTTGGCCGCATCTTTCGCGCTACGAGCCGCATCGAGATCGCGGAACAGACCGCCGAGCTCGCGCGCGTCCGCCTGACGCAGGAAGGTATAGAGCTCTTCGATCAGCGACGACACCGACGTCTTTTCATGCATGGACTGATCGGGCAGCGGGCCGAAATCGGAGCGCAACGCAGCGACCATCCAACCGGACAGATACAAATAGCGACGCTTGGTGGAGCCGTGATGCTTCTTGATGGAGATCAGCTTCTGCTGACCGATGAAGCCGTGCCAGCAGCCCAGCGATTGGGTGTATTGGCTGGAATCCCTGTCATAGGCGGCCATGTCCTCGCGCATGACCTTCGCGGTGTAGCGCGCCACATCCAACCCCGTTCTGAAGCGGTTTTGCAGACGCATGCGCGCCACATATTCCGGGCTGATAGCGCTCCAACTTGGGCCGTTCCTGGCGATCACCGCGCCGGCTTGATCGGCAGTGCTTGCATAGTTCGACACACAGTACTCCTACTCGATGAATCAAAAATTCTGGCGACAACTACCTTTCGTCGCACGAAAGATGCGGGCACTCGCGCCGTGACTCTGCTGTCCGCATGGCCATGGGAGTCCTCAGTTGCAGCAAGACACGCAACACGCGTTCTGGGCTTGGGTCTAGCGCTCGACGTGCCAACGGGGAACAGGGGAAGCCGGGCGGTAGACCCGCTTCGGGACGCAAACCTTACCTGTTCGGTTTATATGCGTAAAATATATGCTCGGTGTCGGGGGCATATCTTCAGCATATGGCAATCGAATTACGTCACCTTCGCTATTTCATCGCGGTGGCCGAAGAGGGGCACATCACCCGTGCCGCCGAACGGCTCGGCATCCAGCAACCGCCGTTGAGCCTGCAGATCCGCGCGCTGGAACGGGAGCTCGACGTGCAGTTGTTCAGGCGGGTCCCGCGCGGAGTCGAGCTCACACCCGCCGGCACTGCGCTCCTGGAGCACGCGCGCGCAGTGCTGGACCAGGTCGACCGTGCCATGGCCATCACACGCCGCACCGCCCGCGGTGAGCAGGGCCGCCTCGTCATCGGCTTCACCAGCTCCACGCCCTTCCATCCGTTCGTGCCGCGCATCATCCGCGCCTTCCGCGAGCTGTCCCCTCTGGTCTCCCTGCAGCTGGAGGAAAGCGGCAGCAGCGAGCTCGTGCAGGCGCTGCGCGGTGAGGAGATCGACGCGGCCTTCATCCGCTCGCCCGTGGCCGACATCGATGGTCTGCTGGTGCGACCGCTGCTCGAAGAGTCGATGATCGCCGCCCTGCCCACCGCCCATCCGCTGGCCACCGTTCGGAACGCGATGAGCTCTCCGCTCGCGCTGGCGCAACTCGCGAACGAAACGTTCATCCTCTACAAGCGACCCGGCGGTCCGGGTCTCTACGACGCCATCATCACGGCGTGTCGCGGAGCCGGGTTCAGTCCGCGCGTGGGACAAGAGGCACCCCGCATCCTGTCGACGTTGAACCTCGTCGCTGCGGGGCTCGGCGTCTCGATCGTGCCCGAGTCGTTGAGCCGCCTGCAGATGGACGGCGTGCTCTATCGACCGCTCTCCGACGATCCACCGCTGCATGCGCCGTTGATTCTTGCGTGCCGACGTGGCGAGCAATCGGCAGCCGTGCAGCGCTTCATCGATCTCGTGCAAAGCAGCGTCGAACAAGAATCGCGATGAGCTCGTTGCTGCTGCTCAACAAACCCTTTCAGATGCTGACCCAGTTCACGAGCAGGCAAGGGCACGCGACCTTGGCCGATGTCGTGCAGGTACCGGGCCTCTACCCAGCGGGTCGCCTCGACCACGACAGCGAAGGATTGGTGCTCCTCACGGATGACGGCGCCTTGCAGGCGCGCCTGAGTCATCCGCGATGGAAGGTGGAGAAGACGTACTACGCACAGGTCGAGAACATCCCCGACGCGGATGCTCTGCAAAGACTGCGTGCGGGCGTAATTCTGAACGACGGCTCGACACAACCTGCCGCTGCCGAGCTCGTCGATGAACCCGGGTGGCTGTGGCCACGCGATCCACCGATCCGGTTCCGCAAAGCCATCCCGACGCAGTGGCTCGCGCTCACGATTCGCGAGGGTCGCAATCGGCAGGTGCGCCGGATGACAGCGGCCGTGGGTCATCCGACGCTGCGATTGATTCGCTGGAGCGTGGGGCCGTGGACTTTGGAGGGGCTGCGGCCAGGCACGTCGCGCAAGGTCAGCGATGAGGAAGTGCAACGATTTCTTTCGGTCAGAGTCGCGCGGCACGGTCTCTGATCGCTGCTGCGGCCTGCCCCGCTACTTACTTCTTCACCCGCGCATCCCGCGCCAGCTCCGCCACCCGCATCGCCAGCTCCAACGCCTGCTCCGCATTCAATCGCGGATCCACTTGCGACTTATAAGCTCGCGCGAGATCCGCATCCGTCAGTCCACGCGCACCCCCGGTGCATTCGGTGACGTCATCGCCCGTGAGCTCGAAGTGCACACCGCCCAACCACGAGCCCATCTCACGATGGATGCGGAACGCGTGTTCGACTTCCGCCACGATGTTATCGAAGCGGCGTGTCTTCAAACCCGAGCTCGCCGTTTCGGTATTGCCGTGCATCGGATCGCAAATCCACAGCACCGGACTACCCGTGGCGCGCACTGCCTGGAGCAACGGCGGCAGGCGCTTCTCGATCTCCTTCACGCCCATGCGGTGGATGAAGATCAAGCGTCCGGGTTCGTTCTGCGGGTTGAGCGTGCTCACCAGCCCTTGGAGCCATTCGGCATCCATCGCGGGACCGATCTTCACACCCATCGGATTGGAAATGCCGCGGTAATACTCGACATGCGCACCGTCGAGGGCAGCCGTGCGCATACCGACCCAGGGCATATGGGTCGACAGGTTGTACCACTGCTTCCGGCGTCCGATGTAACGCGTCTGCGCTTGCTCGTACAACAGATGCAAGCCTTCGTGGCTTGCATAGAAATTCACGCGCTGGGCCTCGTGCAGGGCGCTGTTGCTCGCGGCCTCGAAGAAGTCGAGCGACTCGGAGATCGAGTGCACGATGCGCTCGTACTTCTCCTTCAGCGGCGAATGACGCACGAAGTCCAAATCCCAATACTCGGGATGGTGCAGATCGGCGAAGCCGCCATCGATCAACGAGCGCACGAAGTTCAAGGTCAATGCGGCACGCTCGTATCCACGCAACAGCAACTGCGGATCGGGCTCGCGGTCCGCGGCCGTGAAACCCGGCCGATTCACCAGGTCGCCGCGATAGCTGGGCAACGTCATGCCGTCGCGCGTCTCGGTATCCGCAGAGCGCGGCTTTGCATACTGACCCGCCATGCGGCCGATGCGAGTGATCGGCTTCTTCAATCCGTACACGAGCACGAGGCTCATCTGCAGCAGGATCTTCAGCTTCTTCGCGATCTGATCCGATTCGCACTCCTCGAAGTTCTCCGCGCAGTCGCCGCCTTGTAGGACGAATCGCTCACCGCGCTGAGCTTGAGCGATCTGCTCTTTCAGCGCTTCGATTTCCCAGGACACCACCAGCGGCGGCAAACGAGCCAACGATGCGACCGTCGAAGCCAATGCCTCCTTGTTGGCGTACACCGGCTGCTGTTGGGCCGGCTTGGCCTGCCAGCTCGTGGGATGCCATTCGATCCGATCTGGAGAGCGCGTCATGAATGGATCGTAACATCCACCGTGTCAGCCTGATTGCGTTGCAGGAGTCGCCGAGCGTGGTGCCACGAGCGGAGCTGGGAGATGTGCTGACCGGCCATAGCAACGCATCGTCCAAGTGACGTTGCAGTTCGCCCAGATGGGCGTCCCGGTATACACGCGCACCGCTGCGGACAGCTGCGCTGTGAAGCAGCGCGCGAAAAGCCTACTCTCATCCACTTCGCGATGACTGGAGAGTCGCATGCATCGAGTCTTGATCCTGGGCGCGGGGAAGATCGGTTCTCTCATTGCAGGCCTGCTCGGCGAATCCGGCGCGTACGAAGTTCATCTCGGCGATGTGAATCTCGCCGTTGCCAGCGCCGTCGCCCAGGCGCATGGAATGCCCCACATCCATGCCCATGCAGTGGATGCCCGCGATCCCAAGAGCCTGGATGAGCAGTTCGCAACCCGTCCGGTGGACGCGGTCATCTCGAGCCTGCCCTACCACTGCAACGTCGAAGTCGCCGGGGCAGCGCGACGGGCCAACGTGCACTACTTCGATCTCACGGAAGACGTCGAGGTGACCCGTTTCGTCCGCCGCATCTCCGCAGGCTCCGCGCGCGCGTTCGTGCCGCAGTGTGGCCTTGCGCCAGGGTTCGTCTCGATCGCGGCGAATGAATTGATCCAGCACTTCGACGAGCTGCGCAGCGTCAAGTTGCGCGTGGGCGCCCTGCCCCAGCATCCGAACAACGTGCTGAAGTATTCGCTCACGTGGTCGACGGAAGGATTGATCAACGAGTACGGCAATCCCTGCGAAGCCATCAGCAACAATCGGCGCGTCGAGGTGCCGCCGCTGGAAGGGCTCGAGGAAATCGAGATCGACGGGACCTTGTACGAAGCCTTCAACACGTCGGGCGGTCTGGGCTCATTGGGCGAGACCTACGGCGAGCGCGTCCAGACCATGGACTACAAGACCATGCGCTACCCCGGCCACTGCGATCAGATGCGCCTGCTGATGAACGATCTGAAGCTCAATCAGGATCGCGGCACGCTCAAGCGCATTCTGGAGAACGCCGTGCCGCAGACCTTGCAGGACGTCGTGGTGATCTACGTGGCCGTGACCGGCAAACAGGATGGCGAGTTGCGGGAAGAAAACTACGTCAACAAAGTGTATCCGCAGCTGATTGCAAACCGTCTGTGGTCGGCGATCCAGGTAACGACGGCCTCGGGCATCTGCGCCGTGGTGGATCTGGTACTCACCCATCCGGATCGATATCGCGGCTTCGTGCGCCAGGAAGATTTCAGTCTCGTCACGGTCATCGGCAATCGCTTTGGCCGTCACTATGCGCAGGGCGGCACGAAGGACATCTCCGCCCAGATCATCGTCAGCGGGCGCACGGGACACCAGCGCGTCGCGGGAGGTGCGTGATGAAAGACGTACTGCAAGCACTCGGGTTGAGCGCGGACGCGCCGCAGCCAGGGGCCTGGTCCGGCGATGGTTGGCTCGCTTCGAGCGGCGCGCGCGTGATCGAATCGTCCAATCCCAGCTCGAACACGGTCATCGGTCGCGTGCAAAGCGCAACGGGCGCCGATCTGAATCGCATCGTCGAGTCATCGCGCGCGGCATTTCATCAGTGGCGTCAAGTCCCGGCGCCGCAACGCGGCGAGATCATCCGGTTGATCGGAGCCGAGCTGCGGGAACACAAGGATGCACTCGGCACGCTGGTCAGTCTGGAAACCGGCAAGATCAAAGCGGAAGGCACGGGCGAAGTGCAGGAGATGATCGACATCGCAGACTTTGCCGTCGGCCAGTCGCGCATGCTCTACGGCCGCACGATGCACTCCGAGCGACCGCAACATCGCATGTACGAACAGTGGCATCCGCTGGGCGTGGTCGGGATCATCAGCGCATTCAACTTTCCTGTCGCCGTGTGGTCGTGGAATGCGTTCCTCGCCGCCATCTGCGGCGATGTCTGCATCTGGAAGCCTTCACCGAAAGCACCGCTATGCGCCCTCGCCGTCCAGCGGCTGGTCAATCGAGTGCTCGAGCGAGCGAACATGCCACCGATCTTTCAATTGCTCATCACGGATGAGAATGCGGTGGCAGAGCAGCTCGTGGACGACCGGCGTGTCGATCTCGTCTCCTTCACGGGATCCACTGCCGTGGGGAAGCGAGTGGCAGAACGCGTTGCGGGTCGCCTCGGAAAGACGCTGCTCGAGCTCGGCGGCAACAACGCGATCATCGTCGATGAGTTCGCGGATCTGAATCTGGCCGTACCGTCGATCGTGTTCGGCGCGGTGGGCACAGCGGGCCAACGGTGCACGACCACGCGACGCGTGTTCGTACACGCAGCTCGTGCGGCAGAGCTCGAAGGACGATTGCTGCGTGCGTACCAGCAAGTGCAGATCGGAGATCCGCTGGATCCCAAGACGCTGATGGGGCCGTTGATCGACGCGAACGCCGTTCAAAGCTACTTGCGCGCAGTCGATGCCGTGCGTGCCCAGGGCGGCAAGATCCTCTGTGGCGGCGAACGCATCGATCGGCCGGGACACTTCGTGCACCCGACCATCGTCCGTGCGAGCAACGCTTGGAGCATCGTGCAGACGGAAACCTTCGGGCCGATTCTCTATCTCATTCGGTTCGAATCGCTCGATGAGGCCATCGCGCTGCATAACCACGCGCACCACGGCCTGTCCTCCGCCATTTTCACGGACCGGCTGCAGCATGCGGAGCGTTTCCTGTCGGTCGTGGGTAGCGATTGCGGCATCGCCAACGTCAACATCGGCACGTCAGGCGCGGAGATCGGTGGGGCGTTCGGTGGCGAGAAGGACACGGGCGGTGGACGCGAGTCCGGCTCCGATGCGTGGAAGGCGTACATGCGCCGGCAAACCAATACCATCAACTGGAGCCGTGAACTGCCCCTGGCGCAGGGCATCGATTTCAAAGTCGGCGTCTGATGGCTGGCAGGGCCTGGTATTCGCGCGCACATTGCCAATGGCCGGCAACAACGGGTTGTGGCCTGTTGCGGTTCTCGGCCAGCTGGCTCGCTGGTCGGCTGGCCAGAAAGTCTGCAGTCGGTATTGGGCCTTCTGACCAGCAAGCCAGCAGACCAGCTAGCCCCCAGACCCGCCCCGAGGAGGTGCTGGACAAGATCGAAGCGCAGCAAACACCTCATGGCGCGTGACCCGCGGCACGCAGCGCGCCTGCTCATCGTGACCGACACGACCGAGTTCTATCCGCCGTTCACGGGCGGCGGCACGGAGCGGCAGTTGAGCGAGTTGTCGTATGAGCTGGCGCGCGATGGAATCGACGTGAGCGCCGTCGCGCGGATCGGCGACCCGTCGCTCGTGCCGACGGACGCTGCCGCTGCCAGCTTTCCGATCGCTCATCTCGGTCCCGGCGGCGGCGCGAAGGGAGCGGGCTGGGCCACGTTGATCCCGAACGTCCTGTTCGTCATGCGTGTGTTTTGGTTCCTGGCGCGATATCGCGCTCGCTATGACGTCCTGCTCGTGTCGGGCTTCCGCCAGCTCGCATTACCCAGTGCGATCGTCGCGCGCCTCACGGACAAACGGTGCATCGTGCGCATCGAATCGGCGTGGGATCTGCAAGCCCGAGTGTCGGCGGAAAGCGAGGCTCGCATGGGACGCCACGGTCATCGCTTCGTGAGCCTTGCGATTCGCGCCGTGCGTCGTGCGGTGTTTCGCCTGGCCAATCACACCGTTGCGTTCTCCGAGGAGATCCGCACGCAGCTGATCGAGATGGGCGCGCACGCCTCGAGGATTCGCCGGATACCGAATGGCGTCGACACTCAGCGCTTCGCGCCCACGCACGCCGCGACGAAACGCACGCTGCGCGTGCAGTTGGGACTGCCGCAGGACAAGACACTCTTCATCTTCACCGGACGCATCTGTCGCTCGAAAGGCGTCCTGGATCTGTTACGGCTCTGGCAAACGCTCGTGCACAGAAGCGATCTGCATCTGGTGCTCGTGGGTTCCGGCGCCGGCTCGCACGACAACTGCGAGCCGCAAGCGCGCGAGCTCATGGCTGCGCATCCGCAGGCATTGACCATGACCGGCGGCGTCAACAACGTCGAGCAGTACCTCCAGGCATGCGACGCCTTCATCTTCCTGAGCCACTTCGAGGCGTTCAGCCTCTCCATCCTGGAAGCGCTCGCCACGGGGTTGCCCGCCATCGTGACCGACGTGGGCGGCGCGCGTGAAGTGATCCAACCGCATGCCTGGGGCACGATCGTGCCGGTTGAAGCGGATACAGCGCATCTGACGCGTGAGGTCGATTGGCTGCTATCACGGCAGCACGAGTGGCCGACCCTGGGCCGACTCGCTCGCGAAGCCGTCGTCGATCGTTACAGCATGGCTGCCGTTGCACGGCGCTACGCCGCGCTCATCCAAGGCGCATGAAAACTTCGATCAATGCGGTCTGGATGGTGGGCGCGCGCGTAACGGCGGATATCGCGAGCTTCCTGTTGTTCGTCGCCATCTCGCGCAGCTTCGGCCCCGAGGGCATCGGCACCTACTCCTACGGCTTTGCCATCGCGACGTTGGTGTTCGTGGTCGGCGCGCTCGGCATCGATGCGTACGGCATTCGCGAATACGTGCGTTCGCCGGTGCCGCAGCGGCCGGATCTGCTCGCGGAATTGTTGGGCGCACAGATCGGCATACTCGGACCGATCATCGTCGTGCTCTGCGTGTACGTGTGGCTGACGGCCGAGTCGCGCATGACGGTTGGCGTGATCGCGGTCCTGAGCGTGTATCAGTACGCGGTAGCACTGACGCGCACGTTGTTCATTCCCGCGAATGCCCATCTCGAGATG
Source organism: Steroidobacteraceae bacterium (assembly GCA_035276085.1). GTDB lineage: Bacteria > Pseudomonadota > Gammaproteobacteria > Steroidobacterales > Steroidobacteraceae > DATELY01. Next base: position 50,520 of record DATELY010000095.1, read on the forward strand.
CGTGGCCCGGCCATCATCGAGCTCAGCTCGCGGTTGCTGGCGATTGGCTGCGCAATCGTTTCCATCACGCTCGCTCACGCGCCCCTGCTGCTCGCACTGTGCGGCTTTCCGCTTGCGGGCGCGGTCCTCGTGATGGCTGCGATCTCGTCCGCACGGCGCTTCGGCGGTGAGCTCAGGATCGCGGCGCGATGGCCTGCGATCCGGGCGCGACTGCAGCGGCTGTGGTCGTTCGCAGCCGCTGAAGCGCTCGTACAGGTGTTCGTGCGGATCGGGCTCGTGACGCTCACGCTCGTCGTGGGCACCGCAGCCGCCGGTCTGTACGCAACCGGGTTGAAGTTCGTCGAGATCGCGCTCATGCCGCTCATCTTCGCGGGTCTGGCCGTGTATCCGAAGCTGAGCAGCCTTGCGACATCGAATCGGATCGAATTCCAACAGCTTTCCGGCCAGTTCCTGCTCGCGGCGGTGGCGCTGACCGGTCTGGTGATGTGGGGGCTCTATTTCATCGTGCCCCTGATTCTCGTGCCGCTGCTGGGAGCGCGGTTCGAGCCGACGATTCCTGTGCTGCAGCAGATGACCCCTCTTGCGTTGGTACAAGCCGGCGAAGTCGTGCTCGTGCGCCTGTTATTGGCATCCGACCTGCAGATCTCGCGCCTGCGCATCCTGGCGGGCTGCACGGTGCTCAATATCGCGGCGACGATTGCCCTCGCCCCTCACTGGCATATCTCCGGTGCCATCGCAGCGAACGTTGCTGCGTTGTTCGTCCTGGACCTTTTCTATACACGTGCACTGCCCGCTGCAGTCAAAGGCACCGTCAAACGCAATGCATTCGCGCTATTGACCGCGTTACTCGCAGCCAGTGCGCTGACATGGCTCGCTCACCGGTGGGCATGGCCCTACTGGTTGAGCGCCGCAGCTGCGCTCTCGGCCTTTGCGGTGGTCGCTGGCGTGTGTCACTTCGCCTTGCGAAACGCGACAGGCGACGCACGCGTGGCACTCTCATAGGTGCGCTGCCGCGTTAATCCGCAACATCAGCGTCCCGCGGCAATCGCGAGCTGCAGCTGCTCCTGCAAGCGCTTCTCCGAAACGGGCACCGACGTCCTCAGATCCTGGGCGAAGAGGGACACGCGGAACTCTTCGATCATGAACTGCAACCGTTCGAGCTCCGGATCGGGGCGCGGACGCGTCTTGTCCTGCCGCAGCCGTTGCCAGGCATCGACGAACGGTCGCAGCTTCGCGGTCAGCTCCTGGTCGCGTTTCAGATTGCCGGCGAGTTTCTGCAGCCGGCGACTCAGTGCCTTCATGTATCGAGGCAGATGCGCCCACAGTGACGGAGGAATCGACTGCGGATATCCGGCCGGCAGCAACCCTGCCAACTGCGCGTCCACGTCGAGGCGCGTCGACGGCGGGACGGCATTGCCACTCAACACTTGACGTACGGTGCGCAGCTCGGTGGCGATCGCAAGCGTGTGAGCCACGAGCTTGTCGATTGCGTCGCCGAGATTCGGACGGCCGCGCGCAACCAACGCTTCGAACTGATCTCGCGAGCGGGGCAACGGTGCAGCATCCGGCAGGAACACGTCCTGGAACGTGCGCAGCGCCAACGCGTCCGGCAGTGGCTGCGACGTCGGCAATAACTGCCCCAGCAGCACCAACTCACGGTGATCTGCAAAACGCTTGCGCGCGAACTTGTGTTGCTCGGGCAGCGCCAGCAACAACAGCCGCAGGATGCCCGCTTGCGTGAGCGCCTCTGCCTGGGCAAGCGTCTTCGCTTCGCGCACGACGACGCCGGTGCCGCGATCCTCGAGGGCGGGGTGCGTCGTGTACTTCAGACCGGCACGCTCGACTGTGACCTGCTCCGGCAACTCACCGAAATCCCAGCCCCGATGCACACTGGGCGGCGCGGCCGCTTCGGTTGCAGTGATCGCATTACGCGTTGTGCGCCTGACACTGCCCAGCTCGCGACCTTCGCTCAACACCGCGCCACTCAGATCCGTGACCCGCAGGTTCATGCGCAGATGATCCGGCAGCGCCAGTGCGGCGACGTCATCGCGCGTCAACGGTTTACCGGCCGCACGCGAAACCCATTGCGCGAGCGCTGCAAAAAAATCGGCCTGCTCGTCGAGCTCGCGCGCGGCTTGCTGAGCATGGTCCGGCACCGGCACGAACTGCTTGCGCAGGTCCTTGGGCAGGGCGCGCAACACCGCGGTGATCTTTTCGCTACGCCAACCCGGGATCAGCCATGCAAGTCGCCCCGGATCGGCCGCGTTCAGCAGCGGCTCGGGAATGACCAGCGTCACGCCGTCATCCGCCGCACCCGGCTCGAAGCGGTAGCGCAAGGGCAGGCGATTACCCGCGATCTCCCACGTGTCGGGATAGTCCTCGCTGTTCAGCTCGGGAACACCGCGACGCATGAAATCGCTGCGCCTGGCATGCAAAGTCGCATCCGCCTGCGGTGTGTCCTTGCGCCAGCGCTCGAATGCCGCCGCGGAGTGCACGTGACCTGGAAGCCGTGCGAGATAGAACTCCACCAGCGCCTCATCATCGATCAGGATGTCGCGACGGCGCACTTTCGCTTCCATCGTCTCGATCTCGGCACGAACCTTCGCGTTGTGCTCCACAGGGGATGCACGTACGCGCGAGCGCCGCTCGACCAACGCTTCGCGCACGAAGATCTGTCGCGCCGCTTCGGGCTCGACATTCGCGTAGTTCACGCGACGACGTACGCTCAACGTCAACCCGTAAAGCGAAGTGGACTCGTAGGCTGCGACGAATCCTCTGTCTTCGACCCAGTGCGGCTCGGCATAGGCGCGCTTCAATAGATGCGCGCCGGCCGCCTCGATCCAGTGCGGTTCCACCGCAGCGATCATGCGTGCGTACAGCCGCGTCGTCTCGACCAGGCTGCCAGCCACAACCCATTTCGGGGGCTTCGAAGCCAGTGGCGTTCCCGGAGCGATGACGAAACGCGTGCCACGCGCCCCCTCGTATTCGCGTCGCTCGTCGAGCGCGCCGATGTTGCCCAGGAAGCCCGTGAGGATGGCCTGATGCAGTTCGTCGTACTTGGCATCGATCTGATTCGGTCGCAGCTCGAGCTCATCGATCATGTCGCTGAGCTGCGCATGCAGGTCCTGCCACTCGCGCATGCGCAGGGTCGAGAGAAAGCTTTCGCGGCACCAGCGGCGCAGTTGATTGCCGGAGAGCGCTTCCGACTGGGTTTGATAAGCCTTCCACAGATTCAACACCGTGACGAAATCGGAACGCGGATCGGCGAATTGCGCATGCTGTGCATCCGCTTGCGCCTGCGCATCGGCGGGCCGATCGCGAGGGTCCTGGATCGCAAGGAAGGCCGCAATGATCAGCATCTCCCGCAAGGCATTCTGATGTGCCGCGGCAATGAGCATGCGCGCAAGCCGCGGATCGAGCGGCAATGACGCGATCTGTCGCCCCAGCGCCGTGACTTCCTTGTGCTCGTCGACCGCCTTGAGCTCCTGCAGCAAGCGATAGCCGTCGTTGATCTGGCGCGTGTCCGGCGGATCGACGAACGGAAACTCATCCGGCGTTCCCAGATGCAACGCCGCCATCTGCAGGATCACGCTCGCCAGATTCGTGCGCAGCACTTCGGGCGGAGTGAACGGCGGACGGAGGTTGAAGTCATCCTCGTCGTACAGACGAAGGCAGATGCCTTCGCTCTCGCGCCCGCAACGTCCCTTGCGCTGATCCGCGCTCGCTTGCGAGATAGGTTCGATCGGCAAGCGCTGCACCTTGCCGCGCACGCTGTAGCGACTGATGCGCGCCAGCCCCGAATCGATCACGTAGCGAATGCCTGGGACCGTCAGCGAGGTTTCCGCCACGTTCGTTGCCAGCACGATGCGGCGGGCGCTGTGGCCTTCGAAGATGCGCTCCTGTTCACCCGTGGAAAGGCGCGAGTACAGAGGCAGCACTTCGGTGTGCTGCAACCGTGCCTTCGTCAACACATCGGCGGTTTCGCGGATCTGCTTCTCGCCCGGCAGGAACACGAGAATGTCGCCGCGCCCGTGAGCGTCTCGATCCAGCTCGCGCACGCCGGCCAGCACACCTTCGCTCAATGACAGCTCGCGTTCGTCGTCATCGCCGAGCAGGGGTCGATAGCGCACTTCCACCGGGTAACTGCGGCCGGAGACTTCGATGATGGGCGCGCCGCCGAAGAATGTGGCAAAGCGCTGCGGATCGATGGTTGCCGACGTCACGATGAGCCTCAGATCGGGCCGGCGCGGCAACAACCGTTTCAGGATGCCCAGCAGGAAATCGATGTTGAGACTGCGTTCGTGCGCCTCGTCGAGAATGAGCGTGTCGTAACGACGCAGATCGGGGTCCTGCTCGATCTCGCGCAGCAGGATGCCATCGGTCATCAACTTGACCCGTGTATCCGGGCCCGTGCGGTCGTTGAAGCGCACTTGATAGCCGACCGCGGACCCGACGGTGGTACCCAGCTCAGTGGCCAACCGCGCCGCCAGCGCGCGTGCCGCGATGCGCCGAGGTTGCGTGTGCCCGATCAGTCCTCGCGCACCGCGGCCGGCGTGCAAACAGATCTTGGGCAGCTGGGTGGTCTTGCCGGAGCCGGTGGCACCGCAAACGACGACGATTTGATGCTCGGTCAGTGCGCGCTCGATTTCTTCACGATGCGCGGCGATCGGCAAATCGGGATCGCTGTCGAGCCGCAACGGCACAGACTTCAGGCGCTGCACCCGTTCGATCGATTGCGTGACATCGGCGGAGAGCTTCGCGAGCGCGCGCTGATGCTCGGCATCGATGCGGCGATGACGCGCCAGGCGCTCCAACTCGCGCGCGAATCGAGGTTGATCGCTGAGACGCGCTGCGGCGAGCAAATCGCGGAGCTGCGCCAGCGTCGGCGACGCCATCGTCGGGGCAGAATCCATCGTCGTACTATCCAAGCAAGCGCACGCAAATGCGAGCCCCACCGAGCTCGGATGCGCCAATCTCGATCTTGCCGCCCGTCACTTCCACGAGATCCCGCACGATCGAAAGCCCTATGCCCTGCCCGCTGACGCGCTCATCGAGGCGCGCACCCCGCTCCAAGACGTGAGCTCGCTCCTGCGCCGGAATGCCGGGTCCATCATCTTCGACGACGAGCTGCAGTCCGCGTCGTCGCGTGTCCGACAGATCGATGTTGGTGGCTATGATACGGATCCGGTGCCGGCACCACTTGAATGCGTTATCGAGCAGATTGCCGGCGAGCTCGGTGAAGTCCTCACGATCGCCAACGAACTGCGCGTCCGGCGCGGCGTCCAGCTCGCAACTGATATCGCGGTCCGCATACACCTTCAACAGCGCCGCTCGCAGCGGTGTCAACATTTCACTGACTGCAATGGGAGCGCTGCCAAGACCGGTCGCACCGGACGCCGCCGCGCGCTTCAACTGATAGCGCACGATGCCGTCCATCCGCTCGACCTGCTCGTCCAGCTGTTGGGCCACCGTGTAACCCTTCAACTCCGGCCCTTGCAGGAGATTGCGCATCACCGCGAGCGGCGTTTTGAGGCTGTGCGCGAGATTGCCCAGCGTATTGCGGTAGCGTGCCATTCGCTCGCGTTCGCTGCGCAGGAGCGTATTCATGTTACTGGTCACGCCGCGCAGCTCGCGTGGATAGCCGTCGCCCAGCTCGGCAAGCTCACCCGCTTCGATCGCACCAATCTCGCCTTCGATACGACGCAAGGGCGACAACAGCGATCGAAACAAGAAGGCCAACGCGCCGAGCAGCAAGATCAACAAAACAGCAAACCAACCGAACATCTGCACGCGCAATTGATTCAGCTGTGCGTAGTACGGGTCGAGATTCTCCGCAGCGCTGAAGACGAAATCGCCCACGCGGCGGTCATCGAATTCCCAGCGCACGCCGATACTCAGCGCCAGCACGGAAGAACCATTCGCCAGCTTCAGCTGGCCGAACCGGCGTTTGCCGGGCGAGATATTGTCCGGAAACCACAGCTCGGTCCCCGCAAGCGAATCGGAGCGCCAGGCGGGCGCGCCGTTGCGCCGCCGGACCTCGCCATAGAGTCCGGAACCTGGATTGGCGAAGCGCGAGGACTTAGCCAGCTGCTGCGCCGGAAGGAGATCGTGGGCCGCGGTTTCCTCCGACGCCGAAATCATCGCGAGCACCTGCACTTCGAGGCGGTCGCGGATGGCGCGCTCGCTCAGATCGCGAAAGACGAAATCGAGCGCGAGGATCGTGAGCCCGAAGAACAGGATCAGCAGCAGCGTGACGGAGCTCAGCAGGCGTGTACTGAGCGAGGCGACTCGCATGCGCGGGGATTATTGCGCGCCGTCGCGCGTCAAGGCGAAGCGATAACCGCGTCCGCGCAGCGTTTCGATGGGCTTGATCGAGTTGTCCGGATCGAGCTTGCGCCGCAGTCGGCCGATGAACACTTCGATGGTATTGCTGTCGCGATCGAAATCCTGCGCGTAGAGGCGCTCGGTCAACTCCGTCTTGGAGATGACCTCGCCGGCGCGATGGATGAGATATTCGAGAATGCGGAATTCGAAACTCGTGAGCTCCACCTTCTGATTGTTGACCGAAACTTCCTGCGTGCGGGTATCGAGCGCCACAGGGCCACACCGCAGTACCGGCTGAGCCCAGCCCCCGGAGCGGCGCAAGAGCGCCTGCACGCGCGCCATCAATTCTTCGAAATGGAACGGCTTCGCAAGGTAATCGTCCGCGCCGGCCTGCAGGCCCTCGACCTTGTCCTGCCAGCGATCGCGTGCCGTCAGAATCAGAATCGGAAAGCTGCGGCCCGCGGCGCGTACGCGCTTGATCACTTCCAGGCCGGGCATCTTCGGCAGGCCCAGGTCGACGATGGCCACGTCGAGCGGGTACTCGGTCGCGCAATACAGGCCTTCCTCACCGTCGGGCGCGGCATCGACATTGAAGCCGGACGCCTTCAGCTGGCTGACCAGCGAATCACGCAGAGCTTGATCGTCTTCGACGAGGAGTAGGCGCATAACAGGTGACGGGCTAAGGGCTACGGGCTACGGGCTACGGCCAGAATCATACGCAGCGACCACTCTGGCTGTAGCCCGTAGCCTGTCGGCTGTAGCCCCTTCCTCATTGCATCCTGCCCGTTTCCGCGTCCACTCGAACGGTCCAGACGCGTCCGCTGTCGTTCAAGAGACGGATCACGTAGATGCGGCGGTCGCCGTCGCTCGCGATTTCGGCTTTCACGGCGCGGGCCTTGTAACGGCGCTGGGCCATTTGCACGGCCTCATCGAGAGACATGCCGCGGCGATCTTTGCGCTCCTGCCCCTCCTCGCGATGACGGTGCTTCCGATCCATCAGGCTCTGTGCCTCGACCCGGGGCATGAGCACAGCTTGATTGAGCAGCACCAGCATCAGAATGAGGAGAGAGCGAAGCATGGGTGCTTAGTGTACGTGCCATGGGGCGCGAGATCACGCCCCATGGCACCGTGCACATCACTCGGCAGGTCGCACGTCGACACGGACACGGATGCGATCGCCAGGGTCATACGGCAGGCGCGTCGTGTACTCGCGACCTTCGTAGAGGTAGGTCACACGATAGCCTTCGATGCGCTCTTCGTATTCCTCTTCGTAGCGAGTGGCACAGCGTTCCACGGTTTCCTCGCGCGGCTCGGAATAGGTGCGGCCATTCTTCACGGCCACATCGTGACCCACCGAGGCACCGATCAACGTGCCGGCGACCGTGGCCACATCCTTGCCGCGACCGCTGCCGATCTGGTTACCGACCACGCCACCGATGATGCCGCCCAGGATCATCGGACCGGCGGAATGCGAATCGTTGTAACGCGCCGAACGCACTTCCCGCACCTCGTCCCAGCATTCGCGGCGCGGGGTGTCCACTCGCACCTGATGCAGGATCGGATCGACGTCGACCACTTTGGCGTAGTCATAACCGCCGCGGTCATAATGGGCCGGAGCATAACGTTCACGCTTCCATGGCGGGCTGGCTTCCGCTTGCGTACCCACGGCAAGCAGCGAGACCAGGACGGTCGCACTCATCAAGGCTTTCATCTTCTTCTCCCAATCGCTCGGACACGGTGCCAAGCGTGTGGGCACTTTAAGACTGACGCTCTGAACCGACACTGAAGGACTTTTTACCCTCCTGCCACAGTGCTTCCATCTCATCGAGGGTGGCCTCTTCGGGTTTACGTCCCTGTGCCTTCAGTTGGCGTTCAACGTAGCCGAAGCGACGCTCGAACTTGGTGTTTGCCCGGCGCAGCGCTTCCTCGGGGTCGATGTGCAGGTAGCGGCAGACGTTGGTCACGCAAAACAGCACATCGCCCACTTCGTCTTCGATGTGCGCTCGATCGTTCGCTGCATCGATCGCGCGGCGCAGCTCGTGTGTTTCCTCGTTGAGCTTCTCGAGCGCGCCGTGCACATCGGGCCAATCGAAGCCCACCTGAG
>DATELY010000096.1:0-2629 GCA_035276085.1 Steroidobacteraceae bacterium
GTGTACGTCTGGCTGTGACCTGTTGGCTGTTGGCTGTTGGCTGTTGGCCGTTGGCTGTTGGCCGTTGGCCGTTGGCCGTCAGCCGCTTCTCAGCCCGCGTCCTTGAGCGGCTCGAATTTCGCCTTGTTGATCGCTTTCCTGTACGCGTCCTTGCCGGTGATGACGTTCTGATCGAGCAGCGTCTGGATGGCGGAATCCATGGTTTTCATGCCGTGCTGCAGGCCGCTCTGCATGGCGTTCTCGAGCTGGTCCAGCTTGCCCTGGCGAATCAGATTCGCGACGGCCGGCGTGTTCACGAGAATCTCCAGAGCCGCGACACGGCCGGGTTTGCCTGCTCGCGGAATCAGCTGCTGCGAGATCACGCCGCGCAAGGACGTCGACAACATCGCGCGCACGTGCGACTGCTTGTCGGCGGGGAAGGCGTTCACCATGCGATCGACCGTGGCAGCCGCACCATTGGTATGCAACGTGCCCATCACGAGAATGCCCATTTCGGCCGCCGTCACGGCGATGCTCATCGTCTCGTAATCGCGCAACTCGCCCACCAGGATGACGTCAGGATCTTCACGCAGAGCGGAGTGCAGGGCTTCCTTGAATCCCGGGCTGTGATGGCCGATTTCGCGCTGACTGATGAGGCAGCTCTTGCGCGAGTGCACGAACTCGATCGGATCTTCGATCGTGAGAATGTGGCCCTTCATGCGCGCGTTGATGTCGTCGATCATCGCTGCGAGCGTGGTGGATTTGCCCGATCCGGTCTTTCCGGTGACCAGGATCAGGCCATTGTTCACCTTGCACAGATTGCGCACGGCATCCGGCGTGTTGAGCTGGTCGAGGGTGAGCGCCTTGGACGGAATGGCTCGGCAGACGGCACCCAATCCATACAGATGCCGCATCACGTTCACGCGGAAGCGCGATACGCCCGGGATGATGTAGGCGAAGTCGGCACCGTGCTTCTCCTCGAGCCGCTCGAGCGCCGCGCGCGGCATGATCTCGCGCAACACTTCTTCCACGAACGCCGGTTGCAGCACTTCCGGCCGCAAGGTCTGCAACTCGCCGTACAAACGAATCCGCGGCGGATCGCCCGCAATGAAATGCAGGTCCGAGCCATTCTTTGCCAGGACGGCCTTCAGGAATTCGTCGATCCGCTTCGGCGTCAGCGTTTGCGCCGCGCCGGTCACCGCAGCGGTGGTGGCAGTGGAGGTCGAGGAAACTTCGGTGCTCACGTGAATCCTCAGCCCGGCGCCAGATCGAGTTTCGGCAACACGCTCACATCCGTGACGAAGCGCGAGAACAGCTTCTTGTCATTGGCGTAGACGTAAGCATCGTCCGGGTCGATTTCCTTCGCCTGCACGGCGGTGAGCAACGCCTGGTCGAGCATCTGCATGCCGAGGTCCTTGCCGGTCTGCAGCTGCGAGGGAATCTGATGCGTCTGGTCCGTCATGATGAGCTTCGCGATGGCCCGCGTGACCACCATGACTTCGCAGATCGCCTTGCGGCCGCGTTGATCGGCGGTCTTTACCAGCACCTGCGTGATCACGGCGATCAGGCTTTGCGAGAGGAAGCTCTTCGTTTGTTCGCGCTCTTCGGCCGGTAGCGCATCGACGATGCGGTCGATGGTTTTCACCGCGCCCGTGGTGTGCAGCGTGCCGAGCACCAGGTGGCCGGTTTCCGCGGCGGTCATCGCCCAGCGAATCGTATCGGCATCACGCAACTCACCGACCAGGATCACGTCAGGGTCTTCGCGCATCGCCGCGCGCACGCCTTCGGAGAAGGAGGGCAGATGGGTGTTCAGCTCGCGCTGGATGATCTGGCTCTGCTTGCTCTTGTGCACGAATTCGATCGGATCTTCCAGACTCACGATGTTCACGCGGCGCGTGGCGTTCAGGTAATCGATCATCGCGGCCAGCGTGGTGGACTTGCCCGTGCCCGTGGAGCCTGTGACCAGAATCATGCCTTGGTGCTGGTCGCACAGCTTCTTCACGATCGGCGGCAGATTGAGGCGCTCGATCGTCGGTACTTCGGAGGGGATCGCGCGGAAGGTCGCGCCGACGCCCGTTTCCTTGCGGAAGACGTTGACGCGGAAGCGTCCGCCGTTCGCGGACACGTACGAGAAATCCACGTCATGACCCTTGCGCAGCCGTTCCTGTTGCGGGCGCGTGGTGATCTCCGTGACGTACCCCTCGAGCTCGGCCTGGCTCAAATCGCGGAATTTGATCGGCAGCAGATCGCCGTGCATGCGCAGCAACGGCGGCAGCCCGACGGCGAAATGCACGTCGGAGCAGCCTTGGTCGGTGCCGAGCTTGAGGAAGGCGTCGATGCGGGCCATGGAGTGGGACCGGGACCTGGGGCGTGCGATTTTGAGTTGGAAGAGAATATGTCTTCTACCCACCGCTAACGGCAAGCTCTGTCGCGTGCGCTACGACGTTGATGTGACTTGGCTCTCAGGGCGGTGGTGGTTTCCCCCCCCTGTCCCTCCCCCGCTTCGCAACACTGCTGTCCGGGGAACCCGTGGCGATGGGGTAGAGAAAGTGGTTGCGGATCAGGGTGTTTTGGGTAAAAACCCTGAGCGCCAACTCAACAACAAGATCCGCAACCATGTTCAGAATAAGTCGTTTGCAAGAGCTCGTGA
>DATELY010000097.1:0-7768 GCA_035276085.1 Steroidobacteraceae bacterium
CGAGCACCTCAACGCCCAGCTCTTCATGTAACTCGCGCACGAGCGCCTGATAGGCCGACTCGTTTGCATGCACTTTGCCGCCAGGAAATTCCCACCAGCCTGCCATGGGCTTGCCGTCAGGGCGTTGAGCGATGAGCACGCGGGCGCCTTGGAACAAGGCACCCGCAACGACGTGGAGCGGGCTGTGGGCTGTGGGCTGTAGGCTGTAGGTCGGAGGCATGGAAAATACGCTGGAGGGGCTGATCCTTGTCTCTTGTTCTGACCTACAGCCTAGAGCCTACAACCCACAGCCCACTCTTCATCCCTCGCTGGCAAGCTGACCGTGGCAATGCTTGTACTTCTTCCCCGAGCCGCAAGGACACGGCTCGTTGCGACCCACTTTGCGCGTGTCGCGCACGAACGTTGCCGGTTGCACAGCACCCTCTTCAGCTGGCTGCATCAGAGCCGCTTCTTCTGGCACAGGAATCGGTGCTGGCGCGGGTGCGTGCTGCAACCGCATGGCACGTTCCAAGCGCGCCTGACGCTCCGCTTCCTCCGCTTCGATTTCGGCTTCGCTCTTCACCTGCACGCGCGAGAGCAGCGAGACCGTGTCGTACTTGATGCGATCGAGCATCGTGCTGAACAGCTCGAACGCCTCGCGCTTGTATTCCTGCTTCGGATTCTTCTGCGCGTAGCTGCGCAGATGAATGCCCTGTCGCAGGTAATCCATCGCGGCGAGGTGCTCGCGCCAGTGGCCATCGAGCTGCTGCAGCATCACAGCCTTCTCGAGATGCCGCATGAGCGGCGCGCCATAGCTCTGCACCTTGGCGTCATAGGCCTGATCCACGGCGGCAATCACGCGCGTGCGGATGTCCTCCGGAATCAGATTCTGATCTTCCTTCAGCCAGAACTTCGGATCGATGTGCGCAGCGAAGTCGCGCTCGATCGTGGTCGTCAGCTCGTCCAGATCCCACATCTCGTCGATGCTGTCGTGCGGCACGTAGCGCTCGACGACACCGTCGACGACTTCCTTGCGGATGCCTTTGACGGCGTCCGCAAGATCTTCGGCACCCATCACGTCAGTACGCTGCTGATAGATGACCTTGCGCTGATCGTTCGCGACGTCGTCGTATTCCAGCAGATTCTTACGTGCATCGAAGTTGTGCGCTTCCACTTTGCGTTGCGCGCGCTCGATCTGCCGCGACAGCATGCGGCTTTCGATCACCTCGCCTTCCTTCATGCCGGCCGTTTGCAGCCAGCGCTTGGTGCGTTCGGGATCGCCGAAGATGCGCATCAAGTTGTCTTCGAGCGATAGATAGAAGCGACTGGAACCGGGATCGCCCTGTCGTCCCGAGCGGCCGCGCAGCTGGTTATCGATGCGGCGTGATTCGTGGCGTTCGGTGCCGACGATGTGCAGACCACCGGCGCTCAGCACCGCTTCGTGGCGCTTCTTCCATTCTTCTCGCGTGCGCTGGCGACTCACTTCGTCCGCGGCATCGACCTCGTGCAGCTCCGCTTCCAGATTGCCGCCCAGCACGATGTCGGTACCGCGGCCGGCCATGTTGGTGGCGATCGTCACCGTTCCGGGTCGGCCCGCCTGAGCGACCACGAGCGCCTCGCGCTCGTGCTGCTTGGCGTTCAGCACCTGGTGATCGATCTTCTCCTTCGTCAGCAGGCTGGAGAGAAACTCGGACGTCTCGATCGATGTCGTACCGACGAGCACGGGCTGGCCGCGGGTCACGCAATCGCGAATGTCGTCCAGAATCGCAGCGAACTTGTCCTTCTGCGTGAGATACACCAGGTCCGAGTGATCCTTGCGCACCATCGGCCGATGCGTCGGCACGACCACCACTTCCAAGCCATAGATCTGCTGGAACTCGAACGCTTCCGTGTCCGCCGTGCCGGTCATGCCGGACAGCTTCGAATACATGCGGAAGTAGTTCTGGAATGTGATCGAGGCAACCGTCTGGTTTTCCTCGCGCACGCGCACGCCTTCCTTCGCTTCGATGGCTTGATGCAAACCATCCGACCAACGGCGGCCCGGCATCGTGCGGCCGGTGAACTCATCGACGATGACCACTTCGTCGTTGCGCACGATGTACTCGACATCGCGGTGATACAGCGAATGCGACCGCAGGGCCGCATTCAAGTGATGCATCAAGCGGATATTGGCGGCGTCGTAGAGACTTTCGCCTTCCTTCAACAGCCCGGCTTCGAGGATGAGCTCTTCGGCGTGCTCATGGCCAGCATCGGAGAGGTGCACCTGGCGCGTCTTCTCGTCGGCGTAGTAGTCGCCCTCGCCTTCTTCGGTTTCCTGACGCTTCAGCCGTGGCGCGAGCTGATTGATGCGGATGTAGAGCTCCGTACTCTCTTCGGCCGGGCCCGAGATGATGAGCGGCGTGCGTGCTTCGTCGATCAGGATCGAGTCGACTTCGTCGACGATGGCATATGCGAGCCCGCGCTGCGTGCGGTCTTCGAGACGGAACGCCAGGTTGTCGCGCAGATAGTCGAAGCCATATTCATTGTTGGTGCCGTAGGTGATGTCGGCACCGTAGGCGGCGCGCTTCTCTTCGGAAGTCTGGCCGCTGCGGATCACACCCACGGTCAGTCCCAACGCTCGATACACCGGCGCCATCCAATCGGCGTCACGTTGAGCGAGGTATTCGTTGACGGTCACGACGTGCACGCCTTTCGCGGGCAGCGCATTCAGGTACACCGGCAGCGTCGCCATCAACGTCTTGCCTTCGCCGGTGCGCATCTCGGCGATCTTGCCTTGATGCAGCACCATGCCGCCGATGAGCTGCACATCGAAATGACGCATGCCCAGCGTGCGGCGCGCAGCCTCGCGCACGGCCGCGAACGCCTCCGGCAACACATCATCGAGCGTGGAACCACTGGCCAGCCGGCCGCGGAACTCGTCGGTCTTGGACTTGAGCTGCTCGTCGCTCAACCCCTGGAAGCTCGCTTCCAAGGCATTGGTGCGCGAGACGTTGCGGTTATAACCGCCCAATAGTCGCTGATTGCGACTCCCAAACAGTTGGGAAAGCCAATTCGCCACTAGGGCACTCCGGGAACGGCGGAAAGCCGCGGATTGTACAGGGTGGGGGCGAGGGCGGGTTTGTTCCCGCCGTGGCGGTGCTAGATCCTTCGCGCTCCGCGCTGCTTCCTTGCCCTTGCGCTTCCGGTCCCCTCCCCTGCGCAGCGGGGGAGGGTTAGGGTGGGGGGCCGCGGCGGGGTGATGGAAACGTTAGTGACAGCGCGCATTCAAGCGCCCCCATCCTGTCCTTCCCCCGCTTCGCAAGGGAAGGGACGCATGATTCAGCGTCGTGCTTACCTTCTCAGATTCCCTTCCCCTGTCCGTTTACAAACGTCATCGGATTGATCGCCGCCCCGTTCTGCAATACCTCGAAGTGCAGGTGCGGCCCGGTCGAGCGTCCGGTCGAGCCCGTGAGAGCGATTGGCTGACCTTTCTTGACGGTGTCGCCCACCTTCACCAGCAGGCGAGCGTTGTGGCCATACCGGGTCATGTAGCCGTTGCCGTGGTTGATTTCGACCGTCCGGCCGAAACCGGAACGATCGCCGGCGCATGTCACCACACCGGCGGCCACTGAAATGACCTGCGTGCCGGCGGGGCCTGCGAAGTCGATTCCCTTGTGGAAAGCGCGCCGCCCGCTAATCGGGTCAGCCCGAGTGCCGTAGTAGGAAGAAATCCAGCCCTGGCTCACCGGACGACCGCCCGGCAGGAGCTGCTTGGTGATGTTGCGCGTGGAGATCATGTTCTCCAGCACGAGCAACTGATGCTCCCGGTCGCGCAGTTGCTCCGTCAGTCGATCGAGCATGTCGGTGAGATTCGGCATCGCCGTGGCCGCCCCTTCGATGATGGTCTCGGGCCCGCCGCTCGCCGGCTCGCTGTCGAAGTCGAACTCGCCTTTGTCCAGTCCGGCCATCTCAGTGAGCCTGCGACCCAGCGCATCGATGCGAATGACGTGCGCATTCATCAGCCCCACCCGGCTCGCAAGTGCATCCAACCGCTCGTCCGTTTCCTGGCGCACGGCGCCGATCTCGGCACGCTGCACCGCCAGCGTGCGGCGCCAGGCGGAGGCCTGCTGGTCCGGGCTCGAGAAGTCCCCGCGGCCCCACATCAAGCCGGCGGTGAACGTACCGACCAGCACGAGTACTGCAGCGGCGGACAGGACACATAGAGAGAGCGGGCGATGCAGCTCGAACTGACGCGCGCGACCGAGACGACGGGAAAAAACAATGACGTTCACGCGAGCGCACCTCGCGTGCATGGGCAGGGATTGGAAGCGGGCTCAAAGGTTGCGAGCCGGCAGAGACAGAATCGATTTAGCATGTCTGGCGACCCCGCTATCGTGGCCCGTCGCGAACGAGCCCTTAGACCGGTGGCTTTGCGTCCCCACCTTTCGGCCGGGTTTGCCCTTACAGTGGCTGGCAATATGCAGAATGTGCGTGCGATATATCAAGCGAGGCCATCCCGCTTTTTCGGATCCACCTTATGACTAAAGGTCTGACTTCGCTGGCGGACATCCTTGGGGATGGGCTGAAGACGCTCGAGGAACGCGCAACCGCGGCCGAGGAACTCGGCACGCGTGTGCGCGCTGTGCTGACAGGCCCCGAGCGGGAGCATGTCATTGCGGCCAATGAGCGCGAGGGAACGCTCGTCGTGGTGATGGACTCTGCCGCGTGGTGTGCGCAGGTGCGTTATGCCCAGGACGAATTGCTCGCGAAGCTGAATTCCCGAAGTGCGACTCAGTTCACGAAACTGAGAGTGCGGGTGGGCAGACGGTCAACCAGCAGCCAACGGTCAACGGGTGACGGCTAACAGCTAGAACGCCCTTATTTCTGGCCGTCGGCTGTGAGCCGTTGGCCGTCGGCTCTACCCAGCTGCAGCCACCGCGTAGGAATACGGCGGCGTATCCCGATCACCGAACGTGTCGATGCGCCACGCGCTCACGTCGTTCAGCAGCGCCCGCGCCAACTTGTTGTTCAGTGCGTGTCCCGATTTGTGTGCGCTGAATTCACCGATGAGGCTGTGGCCGATCAGCTGCAGATCGCCGATGGCATCCAGAATCTTGTGCTTCACGAACTCATCTTCGTAGCGCAGGCCGTCCTCATTCAGGATTCGATGATCGTCGAGCACGATGGCGTTCTCCATCGTGCCGCCCAGCGCGAGGTTCTTCGAGCGTAGGTACTCCAGATCGCGCATGAACCCGAACGTGCGCGCGCGACTGATCTCCTTCAGAAACGACGTCGTCGAGAAATCCATCGACGCACGTTGACCACCCGGCCGAAAACTCGGGTGATTGAACTCGATCTCGAAATTGACCTTGAAGCCATTGAACGCATCGAAGCGCGCCCACTTGTCGCCATCGCTCACCTGCACCGTTTTCAAGATGCGAATGAACTGCTTCAGGGCCGGCTGCTCTTCGATGCCCGCCGATTGCAGCAGGAACACGAACGGTCCCGCGCTGCCATCCATGATCGGCACTTCTTCCGCCGACAGCTCCACGTAAGCGTTGTCGATCCCGAGCCCCGCGAACGCAGACAACAGGTGCTCGACCGTCGCCACACGCACCGCATCCTTGATGAGCGTCGTGCCCAAGGTCGTCTCGCCCACGCGTTCCGCTTCCGCCGGCACTTCATTGGGCGCCGGCAGATCGGTGCGGCGAAACACGACACCGGTACCCACGGGCGCGGGCTTCAACACCATCAACACTTTCTTACCGGAGTGCAGGCCAATACCGGTGGCACGAATGGCGTTCTTCAACGTACGTTGACGCAGCATGCTCGGGCCTTAGGCAAACGTCCTGTGACTGCAGCTGCAGACCACCAGCCGCAGCGTGCACTTCCAAGCGGTTTTGCCGATCGACGTTCTCAATCTTGCCTCCAAGAAGGATGCGCAACGTAGCACACGCGCGAACACGCGGCGCCCGGGAGGGCGGTCGAGTGACCACCCGCCCCACGTTGCACGGTCGATCCGCTACAGCCTAGGACCTACGACCGCGGGCTTTGTTGCGCTTCAATCGGCCTGACGGCGCAGGAACGCGGGAATGTCCAACATCGAGTTGTCATCCGCATTCGCCAGCCCATCGCCCACCGCACGGCGCGACGGCGCATGGTGATGCTGCTCGCGCTGATTGCGGATATACGTCGGCACAGACAGATCGTCCAGCGTCGGCACCGGGCGGGCGGCACCGCGGCCACCGGAGATCGCTGTCATGCGACGCGCATCCGTCGGCGGAGCCACCTGCTGCGCGACCGGGCTGCCAATACCTGTAGCGACCACCGTCACCCGAATCTCTTCACGCATTTCCGGATCGATCACGCAGCCGACGACCACATTGGCATCTTCGGAGGCGTAGGTCTTCACCGTGTCACCCACCGTGCTGAACTCGCTCGTCCGCAGATCGGGTCCCGCGGTGACGTTGATCAACAGGCCGTGAGCGCCATTCAGGTTCACGTCCTCGAGCAACGGGCTGGATACCGCGGCTTCGGCGGCTTCACGCGCACGGTTCTCACCGCGTGCCGAGCCTGAGCCCATCATCGCCATGCCGGTTTCCGCCATCACGGTACGCACGTCGGCAAAGTCGACGTTGATCATGCCGGGACGCGTGATCAACTCGGCGATGCCTTGCACGGCGCCCTGCAGCACCTGGTTTGCCGCCTTGAATGCGTCGAGCAAGGTGACATCGCCACCCAGCACCGTCAGCAGCTTCTGATTCGGAATCGTGATCAGCGAGTCGCAATGACGCGCCAGCTCCGCGATGCCCGCTTCCGCAGACACGAGACGCTTGCTGCCTTCCATGCCGAACGGCTTCGTCACGACAGCGACGGTGAGAATGCCCAGCTCTTTTGCGATCTGAGCCACCACTGGCGCCGCACCGGTACCCGTACCACCGCCCATGCCGGCGGTGATGAAGAGCATGTCCGAGCCTTCCACCAGCTCGATGATGCGATCGCGATCTTCCATCGCCGCCTGACGGCCAATTTCAGGGTCCGCACCTGCGCCCAGACCCTTGGTGATATTGCAGCCGATCTGCAGGCTGGCCTTCACCTTGCCATGCTTGATCGCCTGCGCATCGGTGTTGATGCAAATGAAATCCACGCCTTCGATGCCGGCGTTGACCATGTGCGCCACGGCATTGCCGCCGCCACCGCCCACGCCGATCACCTTGATCACTGCGCCCTGATTTTCTGTATCTGCAAGTACGAACATCGTTAGTCCCCTCGATTGCTGTAGCTGAAACCCAAATCGTCCGATCGCCGCCACCCCATCTCGCACACTTCCTAGTTGTCCATCGAGCGGCCAGCTGGCGAGCTAGCTTGCTGGCCGGAAAGTCCTGGAAGACTTCTCGCCAGCAGACCAGCAGGCGAGCAAGCCGCCCACTAATAATTCCCCTGAAACCAACCCTTCATCCGATCCCACACGTTGCGCACGTTGCCGCCGAGCGGCAGCTCGCGTCGGCCACGCACGTAGTTCTCACGGCCATAAAGCAGTAACCCCACGCCCGTCGCGTGAATTGGATTGCGCACTACATCCGCAAGGCCGGTGACCTGCTGCGGCAGTCCGAGCCGCACAGGCATGTGAAAGACTTCTTCCGCCAGCTCGACGGCGCCTTCCATCTTGGCGCTGCCGCCCGTCAACACGACGCCGGCGGCAATGACCTCTTCGAAACCTGACCGCCGCAACTCTTCGCGAATGAGCGCGAACAACTCTTCATAGCGAGGCTCGACCACTTCAGCGAGCGTTTGCCGCGCGAGTCGTCGC